>JAYVZM010000028.1:0-7115 GCA_043783345.1 Verrucomicrobiota bacterium | reverse complement strand
GGCCATCGCACTCGCGCTTTGCGTGCGGATGTTCAACCGCGAGGACGTGATGTTTCGCGCGTGATTTCAATCGGTGTTTTCGCGCGCCGTCCGGTTTGACGGGCGGACTTTACAATTCGGTAAAACCTTGGAGCTGCGTGGTAAACACCGCGTAAATACCCCCTGCGCCTCTAGGCGATATGCAACAACCCTGCTAGGGTGCCGTCACACCTTCGCATGAACATGACCACCACGATCTCCGCTCCCGAAAGTCCTGAGGCCGCGCACCTCGAAAAACTGCGCTCGCAAATTTCCACCGACATCGAGGCGATGCAACTCAAGGAAGCCAGTCTGCGCGAATACGAGCAGCGCCTTCGCCTGCTGGTCGACCAGGCAGAGGCGCACAGCCGCCCGCCGCAGCCCGTCGCGCCCCAGCAGTATTACGTCGCCTCCGCCCCCGACACCACGGAACTGGACGCGGCGTGGGACAAATACAACCGGGCCCACGCGCTGCTCGAAGCGGCCCGCCGCGGCTTGTGCGACGACCGGCTGGCAATCAAGGAACGCGAGGAACGCCTCCAGGTCCGCGAGGTGGAAGTGACTCGCCGCGAGGCCTGGGTAAAGGTCCGCGAACAGGAACTTGCCACGCGGGCAGAGACCCGGACCAAGCAGGAAGCCGAGGTCAAGGTCCGGCCCTCTTTCAGCAAGTCGCCCTTCCTCGCCGCCCGCAATTTGTTCATCCGTCAGAACTGAGGCGCGCTTTTTTCCACTTTGTTGGTCACGACTCCATCCCGGGCCAGAAATGGCCCGGGCTTTTTTATGGACGGATCCGCGATCATGCCGCGGGCGGCGGTTTTGGTTGGAGGCGCGTTCCCGCAAATTTCGCTTGCGCGGAAAGCCGCCACCCTGCATCAACCCCTCACGTGAATCTCTCCGTCAATCTGCGCTGCGCCCTCCCGACCGCCCTTATGGCGGCCGCCAAGCGTGACTGGTCCAAAGCACCGGCTCGGCATAGTGGGAGACACATGGTCAATACGTAACCAGAAAAACAGACAATTCTCCTTCACTGCCGAGCCCGACTCCTCCGAGTCGGGTTTTTTATTTTTCTCCCCAAACCAGTCCACACCACCATGCCTACGCTCACCTGCCCGCCACCACCCGTCCGGATGGAATTGCCCGTCGTGTCGTTCTTCGGCCGCTCGCTCGAGGAATACACGCGGTTTTTTGCGCTGAATCCCGCCAAACTGCGCGGGCGCGCCGTGCTCGACGTGGCCGCGGGGCCCGCGTCGTTCACCGCCGAGGCCGGCCGCTACGGGATCGATGCCGTGGCGGTGGATCCATTGTATGACCGTTCCGCCTACGCGCTGACGGAGCAGGTCCGGCAGGACTACGAGCGGATGTTCATCCAGATGCGCGCGAAGTCGTCACTCTTCCGATTGAAGTCATTCCCCTCGCTCGCGGCCGCGGCGAGCGACCGGCGGGCCGCGGCCCAGCGCTTCCTTGCCGATCACGAGGGCAACGCCCGGCACGGGCGGTATGTCCGGGCCGCGCTGCCGCTGCTCCCGTTTCTCGACGGGGCGTTCGACCTCGTGCTCTGCGCCCATTTGCTCTTCATCCACGCGACACAGTTTGGCTATGCCTGGCACCTGGCGGCCTGCGTCGAGCTCGCGCGCGTGAGCGGCGGCGAGGTCCGCATCCATCCCGTCTGCGGGGCCGACGGGCGGCCCTATCCTGAGCTCGAACGGTTGAGGCGGGAATTGCGCGGGCAGGGCATCGCGAGCTCCATCGTGCCGGTGGATTACGAGTTCTTCGCCGGCAGCAGCAGCATGCTGGTGCTCAAGCGCAGCTGAATTTGTTTTGCAGGGGCGCAGTCTTGCTGCGCCCCTGCAAAACAACCGCGGCCACCGAAGGTTTCCATCACGCCTTCTCCAGCTCCGCCAGTTTGGTGGCGGCGGTCTCCCACGCTTTGGTGGCGGCGGCCAGCTGGTCGACGACCACGGTGAGTTCGCGATTGAGGTGCTGGGCCTTCCCGGGTGAATTGTAGGTCTCCGGGGCCTCGAGTTCGGCGGTCAGGTCGTTCTGCTTGGCCTCGAGCTCGACCACTTTCTGCTCGAGATGGCCGACCTCGGTGCGGAGTTTCTTGAGTTCCGCCGGGTTCGGTTTTCTTGCAGCCGGGCTCGTCGAGCCCGGTCCGGGGTCACCGACTCCGGCTACAGTTTTCTTGCCTTGAACCGGACGGGCGTCGGTGAACCCGGCAGTGAGGGCGGCGCGCGCACTCGTGGCCTTGGACTTTTCCAGGTAGTAGTCGTAGTCGCCCGCGTAGGGCGTCAGCCGGCCGGAGTGGACGTGCAGGACGCTCTTGGCGAGCTGCCGGATGAAATAGACGTCGTGGCTGATGAAGATGAAGGTGCCCTCGTAGTTCTTGAGCGCGAGGAGCAGGGCGTCGATCGACGGGATGTCGAGATGGGTCGTCGGCTCGTCCATCAGCAACAAATTGGGCGGGTTGATCAGCAGGCGGGCCAGGGCGAGGCGCGACTTCTCGCCGCCGGAGAGGACGGAGACCTTCTTGAAGACATCGTCTTTGCGGAACAGGAATCCGCCGAGCACGGCGCGGCCCTGCTGCTCGGTCAGCTGGTTCTCGGCCGTGCGCAACTCCATGACGTTCTCCAGCACGGTCAGGTCGAGCTTGAGGTTGTCGGCGCGATTCTGGGCGAAGTAGCCCGACACGACGTTGCTGCCGAGGTTGAACTCGCCGGCCTGGATGGGCACGACGCCGGCGAGGATCTTGAGCAGGGTGGACTTGCCGGCGCCGTTGGGACCGACGAGCACGATGCGCTGGGCGCGCTCGGCCTCGAAGTTCATGTCGCGGTAGACGACGTGGTCGCCGTAGGCCTGCAGGACGTTCTTGAGGTTGACGACTTTCAGGCCCGAGCGCGGGGGCTGGGGGAAGCGGAAGTTGACGCGCTTCAGCTGTTCCATCGGCTCCTCGACCGCCTCCTCCTTCAGGCGCTCGATCTGCTTTTCCTTGGACTTGGCGCGCGAGGCCATGGAGGCCTTGGCACCGAAGCGGTCGACGAACTTCTGCAGGTGGGCAATCTCGCGCTGCTGGTTCTTGAACTGCGCGGCCTGCTGCTCCTTGCGGGCGACCTTCTCGTGGAGGTAGTCGTCGTAGTTGCCGGTGTATTTGTTGAGGGTGCCGCCGCTGAGCTCGAGGATGCCGTTGCAGAGTGAATTCAGGAATTCGCGATCGTGGGAGATGATGACCAGGCCGCCCGGATAGCGCGCGAGGTAGTCCTGAAACCAGAGCAGCGCCTCCAGGTCGAGGTGGTTGGTCGGCTCGTCGAGCAGGAGCAACGCGGGCTCGCTCACGAGCAGGCGGGCGAGATGGGCGCGCATGACCCAGCCGCCGGAAAAGGATTTGGCCTGCTTGTCATGGTCCGTCTCGCGGAAACCGAGGCCGGCGAGGATCTTCTTGGCGCGCGGTTCGAGCGTCCAGTCGATGTCGTAATCGTCGTCGGTTTCGGGGACGAGCTTCTTGCCGCTGGTGGCGATCTGCAGGATGGACTCGTCGCGCACCGGGGCGCTTTCCTGGGAAAGGAAGCCGAAGTCGGCGCCGCGTTCCCACTCGATGGTGCCTTCGTCGGGGGTCTCCTCGCCGAGTATCAGATTGAACAGCGTGGACTTGCCTGCGCCGTTGGGTCCGACCAGGCCGAAGCGGTCGGTGCGCGCAACGAAGAGCGACACCTCGGAGAACAGTTCTCGGGTGCCGTAGGACTTGGCGACATCGGCTAGGGTCAGCATGGAAAACCCGCGAGCAAGCAGGCTTCATGCGCCGCCGTCAATGGCTTTGCTCAGGCCAATGTAAGTGCCACCGCGCCAGCGACCGCGAGGGCGCCGCCGGCCAGCGATCGGCGCGACGGCCGCTCCCCCTCCAGGAGGTAGGTGATGGGGATTGCCATCAGCGGAGTCGTGGCGGCGATCGGCAGCACGATCCCGCTGGGCGTGGTGGCGAGCGCCCACTGGTAGCAGCCGACTCCGAGGACCGGGCCCACGAGACCGTTGGCCAGCAGCCAGAGGCGGGCGCGGCGGCGCCCAGCGGGATCGACGGCGGCATCCGGGCGCCCCGGCAGCTTGCCCAGGAGCCGGAGCACGAGAAACCACAGGACGGTGAAGACGAGCCCGGCGATGATGCGATGATAGGCGGCGTTCACGCCGAACGTGGCGTTGTGCGCGGCTTCGCCGGCCAGGGCGGCGGCTTCCACCCCCCGGCGGCTGACCAGGGCACCGAAGCCCTGGCCGGCGGCGGCGAGCAAACCAAAGAGAAATCCGGCGGGCCGGACCCGCACGCGCGGCGGGCTGGCCTTGCTTGGCATCAGCGCCAGCACGACCCCGCCGAGGATCACGGCGCCCCAGAGCACTTGCGCCGCCGTCAGCCGGGTGCCGAGCCAGAGCCATTCGCCGAACGCCGCGATGGGCGCGGCCAGGCATTGCGTCATCAGCACGGTGAGCCGCGAGCCCAGGAGGGGCAGGGCCCCGTAAACGCCAAGGTCGCCCAGGCCCATGCCAATGACGCCGCTCAACAAAAACCAGCCGGTGCTGGCGCTGGCAAAGCCGTGTCCGAGGGTGTGAGCGAACAGGCCGAGCACGAAGGCGGCGACGAGCAGCCGCCCCAGATTGGCGCGCACCGGGCCCGCGGCCTGGACGCTGCGACTGGCGCAGGTGGCGTTGAGGGCGAAGAAAAAAGCGGCGAGGCAGGAGGCGAGCACGGCGCGAACGCTCGCAGTGGCGAGGTGGAGGAGGCAACCTTCGTTTGGTGCGATCCGTCTTCTGAAGCTGGCGATTCTTTTTGCCTTGTCTCCGGGTTGCGCGAGCTTGACGGCGGATGCCCAACCGCCTCGCCACCGAGAAATCCCCCTACCTGCGCCAGCACGCGGACAATCCCGTGGATTGGTTCCCGTGGGGCGAAGAGGCTTTCGCCAGGGCGCGCGCCGGGCAGAAGCCGATATTCCTGAGCATCGGCTATTCGACCTGCCACTGGTGCCATGTCATGGCCCACGAGTCGTTCGAGAACCCGGACGTCGCCGCGGTGCTCAACCGCGACTTCGTGCCGGTGAAGCTGGACCGCGAAGAAAGGCCCGATCTCGACCGGGTCTACATGACGTATGTGCAGCAGACCACCGGGCACGGCGGCTGGCCGATGAGCGTGTGGCTGACGCCGGAGCTGAAGCCGTTTTTCGGCGGCACCTATTTTCCCCCGGAGGACCGGCACGGCCGGCCGGGTTTTGTGACCGTGCTCAATGCCATCACGCGCCACTGGACGGAGCAGCGGGAGAAGATCCTGGCCGGCGCCGAGGAGGTCGTGCAGGCGTTGCGGCGGCATGCGGTGGAGGGACCGGCGCGCGAAATCGCGGGTGAGCTCGTTCCCGCCGTGCCGCTGCACGAGGCGGCCGGCGAGGCCTTCGGGAAGGGCTGCCAGTATTTCCACGAGACCTTTGACGCCCGGTGGGGCGGATTTGGCGGCGCGCCGAAATTTCCGCGGGCCTCGGTGATCAACTTTCTCTTCCGCAGCGCGGCGCTGCGGGGCGGACAACCGGAACTCGGCGCCGCCGCCGTGAAGATGGCGGCGCATACCCTGCAGAAAATGGCCGAGGGCGGGTTGCACGACCACGTGGGTGGCGGCTTTCACCGTTACGCCGTGGACGAGGAGTGGTTCGTCCCGCATTTCGAAAAAATGCTCTATGACCAGGCGCAGATCGCGCTGAACTTCCTCGAGGCCCGGCAGGCGACCGGCCGCGAAACCCACGCCTGGGTGGCGCGCGGCATCTTCGGCTATGTGTTGCGCGATCTCACGAGCCCGGGGGGAGGGTTCTACTCGGCCGAGGACGCCGACAGCCTGCTCGCACATGGTGGGAAGGAGCACGCCGAAGGTGCGTTTTATGTCTGGGACAAAGCCGAGCTGGATGCGGTGCTGGGCGGGGACGCGACGTTTTTCTGCGCGCACTATGGCGTGACGGAGGAGGGAAATGTGGCGCACGATCCGCAGGGCGAGTTCACGGGGAAGAACATTCTGAGGCAGCGGCAATCGCTGGCGGTCACCGCGCGGGAGTTCGGATTGGAGATCGAACCGGCCAGCGCGAAGCTGCTCGGCTGCCTGGAGAAACTTCGCGGCGGGCGGGCGAAACGTCCGCGTCCCCATCTCGATGACAAGGTCATCACGGCGTGGAATGGTCTCATGATCTCGGCGCTGGCCAAGGGGCATCAGGTTCTTGGAGGTGCGCCGACCCCGGCGCACAAAGACCCCGGCGGGGGCGCCGCGGCTCCAGGCTATCTCGCCGCCGCCACCCGCGCGGCGGAGTTCATTGAACGGGAGCTTTACGACGCGACCACCGGCACGCTTTACCGCAGCTGGCGCGAGGGACGGAGCAACATCGGGGGCTTCGCCGAGGACTATGCGTATCTGATCCAGGGGCTGCTTGATCTCTATGAGGCGGGTTTTGCGATTCGCTGGCTACAATGGGCGGTGACGCTGCAGGAAAAAATGGATGAGCTGTTTTGGGATGCGGAGCGCGGCGGATATTTCAACTCCCGGGGGGATGATTCCCGGGTGATCGTGCGCCTGAAGGAAGATTATGATGGCGCGGAACCCGCGTCAAATTCCGTGGCGGCGATGAATCTGGTGCGGCTCGATTGGATGCTCGGCGACGGAGCGGAGCGAAGCGTCCCACGCGAGCTGGCCAATCACGGTCCGGCGGAAGGGCCCGCCCTGTCTTACCGGGAAAAAGCGCGGCGCACGCTGGATGTTCTGCGCCCGCAATGGACCCGGGCGCCGCACGCGTTGCCGCAGTTGCTGTGCGCATTCGAGGTGGCGTATACGGAACCGCGCACGGTGGTGCTCGCGGGCGAGGTGCAGTCGGCGGATTTCCGGGCGTTGGCGGCGGTGTTGCATGAACGGCTGGGGCTGCGGCGCGTCGTCCTGGGGGCGGATGGCGCGGAAGGCCAGCGCTGGCTGGCGGCCCGGCGGCCCTATCTGGCGGAGATGAAGCCGCTGGCGGGACGCGCGACGGCGTACGTTTGCGAAAACTTTAGCTGCCAGTCTCCGGTGAGTGCCCCGGCTGATTTAAGGACTTTATTAGGTT
>JAYVZM010000027.1:0-7119 GCA_043783345.1 Verrucomicrobiota bacterium | reverse complement strand
TCAAGGTCGAATGCGTGACGCGCAATCCCGACACGCGGAAAACCATCTACACCCACACCAGCCTGGTGACGACGGACAAGACGCACCGGCCGCGGATCCGCTGCCAGAGAGGCGTGGCGGCCGGACTGGTGGTCACCACCAGCCAGGGCCGGCCGGAAATCCGCGGCTGGCAGGTGACGGGCGTAACCAGCGACCGATCCCACCGAACCAAGCAATAATATGGCCTACCCACAAATCCGCAAAGGACATGATTTCGCCGACGGCGAGGTGGTGACTCCCGACGACCTGGACGAGCACGTCGACCTGGCTACGCTCGAGGTGTCGGGCCCGGGCAAGTTCGCCATCCGCGCCACGGGCAGCGCCGGCGCCGGCAAGGTGGACGCCGAGGGCGACGTCAACGACCTGCTGGGCGCCAGGCACCGGCCGGACCGGCTGCAGATCAACGGGCTGACAACGCTCGTCTACGCGGCGAGCGTGGCGATCGACTTCGACGCGGGCACGGACCTGCGCCAGATCTCCCTCACGGGCAACCTGACGCTGACGACCGCGAACCGCGGCGCCGGCAAGGGCGTGGTGCTGGCACTGGCGGCCGACGGCACGGCGCGCACGCTGACTTTTCCGGCAGGCTGGATCTTCCTCACGGACAAGCCGACGCAGATCGCCGCGAGCAAGACCGGCCAGCTGGTGCTGATCTGCCGCGACGGAAATGACAGCGGAATCCTGGCTGCCTGGGGGGTGCAGGCATGAGCATCGCCCTCCGAGCGATGACCGTGCTGGCCGGCCGCAAGCGGCTGGGCACAGGCCTGTCCGACACCGCGGCGAGCGGGTCGGGCGTGGGCGCGGGGCCGTTCACCACGGGCGCGATCACGGCGACGGTGGGCGGCGGCGTGGCGCCTTACACCTATGCTTGGGAGCCGGTGGGTGGCGACAGCTCGATCACGATCAGCAACGCCGTGGTGGCGGGGCCCACCTGGTCGGCAAGCGGCTCGGCGCCCTCGAGCAAATCGGCTACCTGGCGCTGCCTGGTGACGGATGCCGCCGGCGTGAGCGCCTACACAGGCAACGTGACGGTGACGATTCAATTCCAAGTGGCATCGCTCACCGTGGGCCTGTCGATCGGAGCGGTCTCCGGCGGCGGCACGGGCAGCGGGCCGTTCAGCACGGCGAATGTGACGGCGCAGCCCAGCGGCGGACAGGCGCCCTACAGCTACGACTGGGAATTTGTGAGCGGATCCGTGGCGCTCGCGCCGACGGCCGACACGGCGGCGACGACGGCATTCTCCGCCAGCGGCACGGCGCCCGAGGTGAAGACCGGCAGCTGGCGGTGCAAGGTGACCGACAATCTCGGCACGGTGGCTTACTCGGCCGGCGTGGCGATCACTCTCAATTTCCAAGTATCGACGCTGACCGTGGGCTTGTCGGGCGGCGCGGTGTCGGGCAGCGGGACGGGCAATGGGCCGTTCAGCACCGGCGGTGTGACAGCGACGCCGAGCGGCGGATCTGCGCCCTACAGCTACGATTGGGAATTTGTCAGCGGATCCGGCGCCATCGCGCCAACGGCCGACACGGCGGCCTCGACGGCATTCTCCGCGAGTGGCACGGCGCCGGAGACCAAGAACGCCAGCTGGCGGTGCAAGGTGACCGACAACCTGGGCACGGTGGCCTATTCCGGCAACGTGACTGTGAGCATCGAGTTTGCGGTATCGTCGCTCGGCGTGTCGCTCGACACCAACACGCTCAGCGGCGGCGGCACGGGCAGCGGGCCGTTCAGCACGGGCAGCGTGACAGCGAGCCCGAGCGGCGGCCAGGCGCCCTACAGCTACCTGTGGGAGCGTGTGAGCGGCGACCTGGCGATCAATCCCGCCAGCGGCAGCGCGGCCGCGACGACGTTTGCCTCGAGCGGGACGGCGCCGGAGAACAAGACCGGCAGCTGGCGGTGCAAGGTGACTGACAATCTCGGCAGCGTGGCCTACTCGGCGAACGTGGACATCGCGGTCAACTTTGCCGTGGCGGCACTGGTGGCCGCCGTCGACAACACCTCCCCCTATGGCCTGCGCACTGCCAACGGCACCGGGCCATGTGTATCGGACCTGGCGACGGCCAGCGCCAGCGGCGGACAGGCGCCTTATAGCTACCTCTGGGAGAGGTTGAGCGGCGACGCCACGACCATCCCGAGCAACGGCGCGACGAGCGCGGCGACACCGTTCTTCCGCATGGGCGCCCCGGTCAACATTTATAACAGCCAGTGGCGATGCAAGGTGACGGACAACCTGGGCACGATCGCCTACGCGCCGAACGTCAACGTGAACCTCGAGTTCGCCAGCACCGCTTAAACCACCATGGGCTTTTCACTCGGCAGATTCCTCGATCCGATCGGCATCATTCCCGGCGTGGGCAAGGGCAAGGGCAGCATCAAAAACTTCTGGGATCCAGCCGGAACCTTGTCGAAAGATGCCGACGCGAATGATTCCTCCTCCCTAACCAATGGAGCCACCTCCGACCAACGCAACCTAGGCTCGGAGCTGCAGGCGATCCTCGCCCAGCTGCCGCAATTCGCACAAACCGGCTACGACCTGTCTTCGACCTACGGGCCGCAATACCTGAACTCGACGCTGTTCGGCAAGGACGGCACTGGCGGAGGACTGCTGGACTCCATGGGCAGTGCCTCGGGCGTGATCGACAAGCTGAACAATGCCTCGGCGGGATCCTACCGCACGGCGGCATTCGCCGACGCTGGCGCGCTCGATGCCACGAAGCGGTCGCTCAATCCGGACCTCTATTCACTGATGGCCCAGGGCGACGCGATGGCACGGGCGCGCGGACCAAGCGTGCGCGAAACGCAACTCGGCGGGCTCGCCGATGCCGCCGGCAATGCCACGACGGGAGAGAACCGATTGGCCGGAATCAATTTCGGCCCGAACGAGGGCGAAAACCGGATCGCAGGAATGAAATTCGGGTCGACGCAGGGCGAGAATCTGCTTTCCGGGCTCAACTATACTCCCAGCGCCGGCGAGGACCTGCTCTCCAAACTCGGCGCGCCGTTGAGCGGCCGCACCGGCCTCGAGGCGACGCTGAACGACCAGGCATCTTCCGACCTCGCCCTGGGCGGGAACCTGAGCGACTCGGAGCAATCGCAGATCCAGCAGGACACCCGGCGGGCATTCGCCGCGCGCGGACTCTACGACAGCAACCCGGCCGTCGGCACGGAACTCATGAACCTCGACCAAGCCCGGCAGCGGCGGCTGGCGGACCGGCGGGCTTTCGCAACCAACGTGGAGACACTGGGCCAGAACCGCACGGCGCAGGCGGCCGGGATCTATTCCAACCTGGCCGGGATCGACACGACGCGCACGGCGCAGAAAAGCACCAACTACTCGAACCTGGCCAACTTCGGCCAGAACCGCCAGAATCAGCAAACCACCGCAGCGACCACGCTGGCCAATCTCGGCCAGAACCGCACGGCGGCGGATGCAGCGGCCGCCACGACGCTGGCCGGCCTCGAGACGGGACGGCGCAGCGATGCCTTCAACCAGCTCTATGCCACCGAGGGGCTCGACCGCAGCCGGCAGACGGAGGACTACAACCGGATCCTCACGAGCATCGGCTACCGGCAGCAGAACGCGACGGATCCGCTGGCGCTGCTGAACGGCAACGCCGGGCCGAACCTGAACAGCGCGACGAACACCCTGGGCCTGAGCACGGCCTTCGGCGGATCGATGCCGGACTACCTGAGCCAGATACTCGGCTACGGGTCGGACGTGAACAACACCAACTACAATGCGGCGGCCGCGGCCAACATCGCTTCAGGCAACAACAGTGCTTCGAACAAGGCCGGACTGATCAGCGCCGGCGCAGGCATCGCCGGCGCGGCGATCATCGCGTTCTAACCATGACGCTCGACCAAAAGACCGCAGTGGCCCTGGAATTCATCCGCACGGTGCTGCGCCGCGCGGAGCGGCCGGCGCTGATGTGCTCCTTCGGCAAGGACTCGATGGTGGTGGCGCACCTGCTGCGGACCGCCGGGCACCAGCTGCCGGTGATCTTCCACCGCGAGCCGTTCCTGCCGCGCAAGTATGCCTTCGCGCGCAAGGTGATCTCATTGTGGAACCTGACGGTCTACGACTTTCCGCCGCTGACGACGGCCGTGGCGGAGAAGGACGGCACGATGGAGATCGTGAACTACTACCCCGCCGGCGCCCGGCCTTGCGCGCTGCCGACGGGCCTGGTGGCGCCGGCCGAGGGCGAGCGGGCGCTATGCGCGCTGCACGACTTCTACCTGAAGCCGACCGGGACGTTCCACTATCCCTGGGACGTGGTCTTCCACGGACACAAGAGCTGCGACCATGACCCGATCTACGGGCCGGTGCCCCTGGCGGCGGATTTCGCGCGAAACCTGGACAGCGTGTCGCCGGCCTTCCCGCTACGGGAATGGACGGATGAGGACGTATGGGCCTATCACGAGCAGCACCAGCTGCCGGTGCACCTGGAGCGCTACGAGCAAATCGACGGCGCCTGGCGCGAGCGCGCGGACAAGCGGCGCAACCCCGACTATTTCCCGGCCTGTTGGGCCTGCATGACCGCCGGTGGCGGGGCGGTCCCGTGCCCCCGGCTCGGCGGCGCCCTGACGGCCAACGTGGCGAAGCAGTTGCGCCCGGCCCCCCGCGAGGACCTCGCCTACCTCGCCAAATAACACTAATCCGACCATGCCCTATAATCCAGGAGTCCAGGACCGCCGCGGCGAGATCTTCGCCGCCGGCATCATGAACGCGGCGAACAGCATTTCGCGCGGAATCACCGATTACGCTGAAGCGAAGAAGAAGAAGGACCAGGACAAGACCGCCGCCACCTACCTGGGCGACAACCCGATCCTCGCGAAATACTTCAAGATCGATCCCAAGGATCCGAAGAGTGCGGCGGCCGGGGTGGACGCCCTCGGCGGGGGCGCGGCGGCCATGACCATCCTGCCCCATCTCGCCCATCAGCTCGAGCAGGCTGAAGCCAAGCAGCAGCAGGAAGCCGCCGCCGTCGCCGCGCAGTCCGCGGCGCTCGACGCCAAGCAGAAAGACTTGCAAGCATTCAGCGACACCATCATCGCCGGTGGCGGCAACGCCACCGAGGCGCAGCTGCAGCAAGCCTACGTCGCTCGCGGCCGCGTGCTCGATCCCGTGACCGCCGCCGGGCTAAGCAAATACGCCAAGCCGGTGCCGAAGGATCCCATCCGGCTCACCAACCTAGGCACCGACGCCTACGGCCGTCCGGTGCAGGTGGTGGAAGACACCACCGGCAATACCAAGATGATCGAACCGCCCAAGGATCCCAACGACGGCGTGCCCACCCTGTTGAACAAGCTCATCCGCGAGCGCGATGCATTCACGGCTGCTGGTCGCACGGATATCCTGCCCAATTACGACCGCGCGATCGCCGACTTTGGCGTGAAATACGATGCCTTCGGGAACAAGATGAGGGACAACGCGACACCCAATATGTCAGTGCCGCCAGTCGAGCCCGCGACCAAGGAAGCCTTGCTCGCCGCCGTCAAGGCCAAGCAGATCACCGTGGAGGCAGCGAAGGAAATCGTAGCACGCAAGGGCTGGAAGTAACCCATGTCCTTCCTCGACGAGATCGACGCCGCGGCCGGGAAACCGGCCCAGCCGCGCAGCTTCCTGGACGAGATCGATGCGGCGGCGGTGCCCGTGCTCACGGACGAGCACAAGAAGCGGCGCAATGCCGGCGTGGTCAACATGGCGGCCGCGGCTCTCGATGCCATTCCGGGCATGGGAGGATTCGGCGCGGGCATCCTGCTGCGTAAAGGCGGCAAGGTGGGCGATGTGGCGGCTTCGGTGGTGCCCGCCATCGGCGGCGCCGTCGTCGGCAGTTTCGTCGAACCTGGCGGCGGCACGATCGCGGGTGGCGCGGGGGGTGCGCTTTTGGGCGATGCCCTCAAGCAGGCGCGCGAGATGGCCCGCGGCGAGCGGGCCGATATCGGCAAGGGCGAGCTGGCGATCTCTGCCGCCACCGGCGCGTTGCCACTGGGCAAGGTGAAGGCCGGTGCCACCCTGCTCAAGACCGCCAGCAAGATCGTGGCCGCCCGGGGCGCCCAGGGCGGCGTGATTTCCGGCGCGGGGGAGGCCGCGCGTGAGGTGATCGACGAAGGCACGCTGCAGCCCGGCGAGGTGCTCAAGACGGCCGCCATCGGCACGGGCCTCGGCGCGCTGCTCGGCGGCGGCGAGGCCGCACTGACCGCGCGGGCCCTCCGCCAGGTAATCACCGCCAAGGGTGTGCAGCAGATCGCACAAAAGGAATTGCCGGGCGCGCTGAGGGCGGTGGACGATTTGCCAGCCGCGCCGGCTGCCGCCACTCCGGAAGCGGCGCTGCCGCCCGGCCCGGGCACGCCACCGGCACCGGGGGCAAAGCCTCTTGGCCTGGTCGAGTCGGCCAAGACATCGCCTAAACTGGCGCCAGAATTGAAGCAGGGGCTGAGCGGCTTCTACGAACCCCAGAGCAACGCCGCGTCGATCTCAGCCGCCACGCAGAGGCTGGATGAGCTCGGCAGCCTGGATCGGGCCAAGGCCGAATTGCTGGGCAACGACAGTCCCGATGCCGTGTCCAACGCGCTCGGCCTCGAGGTCGTGAGAAAATACCAGATCGAAGGGAAACTGGCGGATGCGGCCGACGTGCTCTACGACATGGCCAAGAAGGCCAAAACCCAGGGCCAGGCCATTCAGATACTGAGCACGCTCAGCCGCAGCACGCCCGAGGGCATGACGGCCTACGCCCAGAAATTGCTCGGTCGCAAACTGACACCCGCCGAGCTGCAGGAGCTGGCGGCCGCCATGAAAAAGATCGAGGGAACGACTGCACCGGAGGTGAAACTCGCACGCCAAGCGGACCTGATGGACCAGATCAACAGCAAGGTGCCGTCAGGCTTGGGTGAAAAGCTGGCGGCCGGCATGAACCTGAGCCTGTTGCTGAACCCCAAGACCATGATCCGGAACATCGGTGGCAATGTGCTGATGGGTGGCTTGGAAATGGGAGCCGACACCATCGCCGCCACGCTCGATGCGGGCATGTCCGTCTTTAACGGCCGGCACACGGTGCGCGGCCCGCAGATGCTGGAAT
>JAYVZM010000026.1:0-7142 GCA_043783345.1 Verrucomicrobiota bacterium | reverse complement strand
CGACCATTGTCACGCTGATCAGGAAAAACAGAATGCCGAACAGGGTGAACACGCCCTTGGTATCATCATGGAGAAATATCCGATAGTAGGCCAGCGCGAGCACGAGCAGGAAGCTGCCCCCGGCGCAGAGCAGGGCGAACATCGTGAAGACTTGCAACGGGGCGAGCGAAAAGCCGGTGATCAGGTCGAAATTAAGCCGGATGAGCTGGTAGAGCGAATAGTTCGACACGCCGGCGTTGCGCTCGTCGTGCTGCACGCCGGCCTCCGCCGGCCGGCTGCTGAACGAATACGCGAGCGCGGGGATGAAGGTGTTGATGGCGCCGCTGCGGACAATGGCGTCGATCACCGGCCGCGTGTAGGCGCGGAGCATGCAGCCCTGGTCGGTCATCTCGATGTTGGTGGTCTTGCTGCGGACGAAGTTGATCAGCTTGGAGGCGAGGGTGCGGAAGAGGGAATCATGGCGCTTGAGCCGGTAGCCGCCGACGTAGTCGTGGCCGGCGTCGATTTTCTCCAGGAGCTTCGGGATTTCCTCGGGCGGATTCTGCAGGTCGGCATCGAGGGTGACGATCACCTCGCCGCGCACGCGTTCGAACGCAGCCATGATGGCCATGTGCTGGCCGTAGTTGGCGTTGAACTCGATGACGCGGGTCTCCCGCGGGCGCGCGGCATGCTGGGCGGCGAGCAGCGCGCCGGAGCGGTCGCCGCTGCCGTCATTGGTGAAGATGATCTCATAGTGGCGGCCGAGGGCGTCGAGCACCGGGTAGAGGCGGCTGAACAACGTCGGGAGGTTGAGCTCCTCGTTGTAGACGGGGATCACCACCGAAAGCTGCACGGGAGACGCGGGGTTCATGACGATCGGTTGTTTTGCAGGAGGGCGACCAGCGTGGTGGCCACGCGCGCCACGTCGGCGCTGGTCATCGCCGGGAACAGCGGCAGGGTGAGAATGTTGCGCCCGACGTTCTCGGCGTGCGGGAAATCGCCGTCTTTCCAGCCCAGGCGCCGGTAGAGGGCAAAGAGGTGAATGGCGGGGTAATGCACGCCGGTGCCGATGCCGGCGGCGTGCAGGCGGGCCATCACCTCGGCGCGTTTGAGCGCCGGGCCCTGCTCCGGTAGCACGACTTGAAACATGTGCCAGTTGCTCTGGGAGAAATCGGCGACTGGCAATTGCAGTCCGAGCTGGCCGGCCTGCAAGGCGGCGAACTGCTCGAAATACGCGCGGGCCAGCTCCCGGCGCTTCGCCGTGAAGGCCGCGAGATGCGGCAGCTGGCCGAGACCGACGCGGGCGGCGACATCCGTGAGGTTGAACTTCCCACCCACGAGGTCGACCTCCATGCCGTCGTAGCCGGTGCGGACCACCCCCTGCAGCCGGTATTGCTCGGCGAGCCGGGCTTCGCGCTCGTCGTTGAGCACGAGGCATCCGCCCTCGATGGTGGTGATGTTCTTGTTGGCGTGAAAACTGAACGAGACGAAATCCCCGAATGAGCCGATGGCCTTGCCGGCCCACGAGCTGCCGAAGGACTGGGCGGCGTCCTCGATCACGCGAAGATGGTGTTTTTTCGCGAGGGCATACAACCGGTCGCGGTCGACGGGCAGGCCGGACAGGTCGACGGGGATGATGGCGCGCGTGGCGGAGGTGATGGCGGCCTCGACGCGGGCGAGGTCGAGGTTGCGCGTCACCGGCTCGATATCGACAAAGACCGGGCGCGCGCCGACGCCCAGGACAACATTGCTGGTGGCGACCCAGGAGAGCGGGGTGGTGATGACTTCGTGGCCGGGGCCGACGCCGGCGATGCGCAGGGCGATCTCCATCGTGCAGGTCCCGGAGTTGAAGGCCCGCACCGGCCGGCCGCCGCAATACTCCGAGAGTTTGGCCTCGAAAGCCTTCACCTGCGGACCGGACGTGATCCAGCCGGAGCGCAACACCTCGGCGACGCCGCTGATGGTCGCCTCGTCTATGGTGGGACGGGTGAAGGGCAGGTAGGGCGGGGCGGGTTGGGCGGGAGCGGCAGGAGGGATCGCGGGCGCGGGCATTTCAAGGTTGGTTGCTAAACAGATAATGGGAGCGGCTCTCATCGAGCAAATAATAACGAAATGCCGGATCGGCGAAAAGAGCGGTCGTTTCCGATTTGCGGGCGACCGCCCAGATGCGTTGCGCGCCCGTCCATTGGCGGCGGAATTCGGCCTCGTCGATGAAGCGGCCGCTGGCGCGGGCCGCCGGGTCGATGGCGACCTCGAGTTCGCCGATGTTCCCGACCAGCCCGACCTCGCTCCGGGCGTAGAAGCTGAAATCATGGAAATACTCGCCATAGTGGTAGACGCGGTCGCCGGGCCTGGCATGGGCCTGAAAGTAGGAGGCGAGGTCGCGGGTGCCGGGCCGGGCGATTTCATCCTGCGCATGGGCCAGCGCCAGCAGCAGCACCGTGATCGAGCCCGCCATGGCGAGCACGGTGGCGAGGGCGTTTTTCCGCCGCCAGAGCCAGTGCACCGCGCCGGCGCCGGCGAGCAGGGCGAAGGCGCTATACAGGCCGTCGGCCCGCAGGGCCTCCATCTGCGCGGCGTGGCGGATGATCCCCGGGCGCATCACGGCGTAAACGATGCCCAGGCCGAGGAACGCACTGACCGTCGAATAAATCCAGAGACCGGCCCGCAGGCGCGGGCGGTCGTCGCGGCTGATGACTTGGGCGAGCCAGGTGCCGATCAACACGGCCAGCGCCGGAAAGACCGGGAGGATATAGGGGATGAGCTTCGACTGGGATTTGCTGAAGAAGAAAAAAATGAATGCGGCCCAGAGGACGAAGAACCACGCGTCGGCGTTCTCCTTGCGCCGGGCCCAGCCGCCGGCGAGGGCGTCGCGCAGCGCGGGCCAGAGGAAGCCCATCCAGGGGAAAAGGCCGCCGAGCACCACCGGGATGAAATACCACCAAGGTTCGTAGCGGTCGTGTCCGACGGTGGTGGTGAACCGCTCCCAATGTTCATGGACGAAATAGAAGTGAGCCCAGGCGTCGCTGCGCTGGGCCGCGAGAATGTGCCACGGCGCCGCGATGGCGAGGAAGAGCAGGGCGCCGGTCGGCAGGTAGAACGGCCGCAGTCGCCGCCACTGGTTGAAGAGGAGCAGCCACAGGAACATGACGGCGCCAGGGAGCAGAAACCCGATGAGGCCCTTGGTGAGCGTGGCCAGGGCGGCGCCGGCATAGACCCCGTAAAAGAGCCAGCGGCGCCGGATGCCCGGCGGCTCACGCATCCCCAGGATGAAGCAGAAGAGCGTAGCGCTCATCAGGACCGAAACAGCCATGTCGAGGATGAGAACGCGGGCCAGGGCGAAATAGAGCAGCGAGGTGCCGAGCACGGCCGCGGCGGCGACTCCGGCCAGCCGACCGCGCATCCGGCGGGTGGCCGCGTAGGTGAGGAGGACACCGCCGAGGGCGAACAGGGCGGGGCCGGCGCGCATGGCGAATTCGTCGGGGCCGAATACGTGCAGAAATCCGGCCACCGTCCAATACAACAGGGGCGGCTTTTCGAAGTAGAGCACCCCGTTGAGTCGCGGCAGCACGTAGTCACCGCGGGCGACCATCTCGCGGGGTATCTCCGCGTAGCGGGCCTCGTCCGGATTCACCAGGGTTGAGTCGCCGAGTTGAAAGAAATACAGCAACCCGAAGACCAGGGCGAGGCACGCGAGGTCCCGCCGGCAGGAGGCGGGCGCGGGGTTCAGATTGAGCATTTGAGGCAAAATCGCATATAGTCCCCCCACCGCAAGCGCAGTTCCATCCGCCGCCGGAAACTTCGGCCGTTGCCGGAGGTCGTCAGTGATTGTCATTGCCGGGGGGCCGGTTACGGGGACATGAGAGTGTCGCGAGTGCGTAACTTGCCGGAATGGCGTCCGTCACAAGCGATGTGCCAGTTAACCAAAACATATGGACCCAGCTGAAGCTGCATTTGATGTGGCCGCCTGCCTCGACCGTGTCCGCCAGCGCGACCAGACCGCAGCTCGCCTGCTCGTCGAGCACCTTTACCCGCTGGTCATCCGCATCGTGCGCTCCCATCTGCCCCGGCGCGTCGCCGAGGAAGACCTCGCCCAGGATATTTTTCTAAAGATGTTTACCCGCCTCGAACAGTATCAGGGCAACGTGCCGTTCCCGCATTGGGTCTCCCGCATCGCGGTGACCACGTGCATCGACCAGCTCCGCGCCCAGAAGCGCCGGCCCGAGTTCCGCTGGGCGGACCTGTCGGAGAAGGAGACCGACGTGCTCGACAACGTGCTGACCGACGAGCGGGACGCGACCCCCGGCGATGCCCTGGCGGCCAGGGAACTCGTCCACAAGCTGCTGGGCCAGCTCAAGCCCGACGACCGGCTCGTCATCCAGTTGCTCGACCTCGAGCAGAAGACCATCGCCGAGATCAGCGGTCTCACCGGCTGGAACCAGACCCTCGTCAAGGTGCGGGCATTTCGTGCGCGACGGAAATTGCAAAAATTATTTCAGGAACTACAAAGCAAGGAGAAGTCATGAAAAACTTCGACGAACAATGGCAGAAACTCACCGCCCTGGCGCGGCAGGCTCCCGTCGACCCCGACGCGGTGGTGCCGCATGGCTTTGCCACCCGCGTGGCCGCCCGGGCCGCCACGGCCCCGGCCGGCAGTCCCTGGGCGGCGTGGGAACACTTCGCCCTGCGCGGCCTCGTGGTCGCCGCGGCCTTTGGCGTCGCGGCGATCGCCCTGAACTACTCTTCCTTCACGGCCGAACCGTCGGATGACTACGTCACCACCGATGCCGTGAGCGAGCTGCTCGAGCTCTCCTGAGATGAACAAGCCGTGGAAACTGGTGCTCCTGCTGTTGGGCATCTATATTGCCGGCGGGGTAACGGGTGCCTTTGTCATGGTGCGGGTCATTCGGGAGAAGGTCGCCCACCGGCCCATGCCCGACCAATGGGCGCCCATGCAATTGAAGCGGCTGGCCGAGCGCCTCGATTTGAGCCCGGAACAGCAGGAGCAGCTCCAGCCCATCGTGAAGCGCAACATGGACGAGCTGCGCAAGCTGCGGACCTACTCCATGACGGAGACCAAGACGGTGTTTGAGCGCATGGAACGGGAGATCGCGGACAAACTCACGCCGGAGCAACGCACCAAATACGAGCAGATGAACCGGGAAATGCGGGAGAAGGCCCGGCGATTCATGCAGAACCGCCCGCCCGGCAGCCCGCGCTTCGAGCGGGAGCGCGAGCGCCGCATGGACGAACCCGGCCGCCCGGCCGGCGCGCCGCCCCCGGCGGGAAAGCCGCCCGGCCCGTGAGTTTTCCGTCCCGCGGGCGCCTTTTCGGCGCCCGTTTTTATTTTAGTTGAAAGGGTGGGGGTGCGACCTACGTTCCGCCTTGGCCAGGCGCCATGCATGCGCAGGCGCGTGAACCCCGCCAGGGCCGGAAGGCAGCAACGGTGACGACGTCCTGCCAGTGCCGTGGATTGCCTGGCCACTCCTTTTTATTTTGGATTTTCGATTGGCGATTTTGGATTGGGGGCTGATTTCAGCCGCTCGCCGGACCGGGCGGGTCTAGCGAACATCAGGCTCGCCTTTCTGTTTTTCTGACCTCTGATTTCTGACCTCCTTATGTCCGGCACCTACCAGGTCATTGCGCGCAAGTGGCGCCCGCAGACGTTTGACGACGTCGTGGGGCAGGACCACGTGGTCCGCACGCTGAAGAACGCCATCGCCCGCAACCGCATCGCGCACGCCTACCTGTTCGTGGGCCCGCGCGGCACGGGCAAGACCAGCGCGGCCCGCATCTTCGCCAAGGCGCTCAATGTCACCGGCGGGCCCAAGGCCGACTTCGACGTCAACGACCCCATCTGCCAGTCCATCGCCGACGGCTCCTGCCTCGACGTCATCGAGATCGACGGCGCCTCGAACAACGGCATCGAGCAGGTGCGCGAACTGCGCGACACCGTCCGCTACGCACCGGCCCAAGGCAAGTTCAAGGTCTACATCATCGACGAGGTGCACATGCTCTCAAACCAGGCGTTCAACGCCCTGCTCAAGACCCTCGAGGAGCCGCCGCCGCACGTGAAGTTCATCTTCGCCACCACCGACGTGCAAAAGGTGCTGCCGACGATCATCTCGCGCTGCCAGCGCTTCGACCTGAAGCCGATCCCGAGCGAGCTGATCGTCCAGCGGCTGAAAAAGATCGCCGTCGCGGAAAAGGTCAAGGTCAGCGACGCGGCGCTGGCCAGCATCGCCCGCATGGCCGACGGCGGCATGCGCGACGCGCAATCGATCTTCGACCAGATGATTTCCTTCTGTGGCACCGAGGTCGGCGAGGCCGATGTGCTGGATGTCTACGGCCTGGTCGCGACGGAGAAAATCGCGGCGCTCGCCGCCGCCCTGGCGGCGGGCGATCACAAGAAGATCGTCGGGCTGGTCGACGAGGCCGACGAGAACGGCCGCGATCTCTACCGGTTGCTCGTCGATGTGCAGACCCATGTCCGCACGGCGCTGCTCGATTCCATCGCCAGGGGCGGGGGCAGCGAGGCGCTCGGCGCGCCGATGACGACCGAGCAGCTCACCCGGTTGCTCGACGGCCTGCGGGAAGGGGAGAGCGGCGTGAAGCACGGTTTGTCCGAGAAGATCAATTTCGAGGTGGCGCTGCTCAAGGCCGTGGAAGCCAGCCGCGCCCGGGCCATCGACAGCCTGATCAAGGAGATCGCCACGATGGCCGAGGGCCTGCCCGACGACGGCTCAAAAAAAAACGACTGACGGAGCCGGCTGAGACGCAGAAAACGGAGGACAGAGGACAGAGGCCGGAGGAAGAATCTGTAGCGGCGGTCTCTGACCGCCGGCCGGAGGAAGACGGCGGTCGTAGACCGTCGCTACAGGGATACTCTCTCGACGCGCCAGCGTGGCCGCCGGCCGGGGAGGAAGCGGCTTTTCTCGCCCAGGAGCGCGCGAGCGGCGTTTTGCCCAGTTCATCTTTGCCGACCGAGAGTCCCGAGGAAAAAAGCGAGCTCCCGCCGATGGAGGATCTGGTGAAGCGCATCCCGGCGCCGGCGCGGGAACTGATGGAGGAATTGTTCCGCGCCCGGTTCGTGACGGTGAAGCGTGTGCCGAAATCGGCGCTGAAGGGTTAGCAAAATGGAGGCGGGGTGCCCTCACCCCGCG
>JAYVZM010000025.1:0-7144 GCA_043783345.1 Verrucomicrobiota bacterium | reverse complement strand
TCTACGTCGGCAACGCCCAGGGCCGCCAGATCCATCGCCTCACCACCAACCAGTCCGTCGAGGCCTCGCCCACGTGGTCCCCCGACGGCTCGCGCCTCATCGTCGTGTCCGACGCGGCGGGCGGTCCGCAGCTCTACGTGATGTCGGCGAGCGGCGGGGGCATGACCCGGCTCAACACCAGTGTCTCCGGCTACTGCGCCGAGCCTGACTGGAGTCTCGCCGACCCGGGCAAGATCACGTTCACCGCCAAGGTGGGCCGGGGCTACCAGGTCGCCGTCTTCGATCTCAAGTCCGGTGCGCCCGCCCGGATCGTTTCCAAGGCGCCGATGGACGCGATCGAGCCGATGTGGCTGGCCGACGGCCGCCACGTCATCTGCACCTTCCGCGCCGCCAACACCAGCAGCCTCTACCTGCTCGACACCGAATCGGGCAAGGCCGCGCGCTTGAGCCCCGCCGCCCTCGGAAACGTTTTGAGCGCGAGCTACCTCGCGCCGTGAGCGGGCCCCTGATTTTGTCACCGAGAACACAGAGGCAACCGGAGGGCACGGAGTTTTTTTGAAATCCATCACTCATTTCTCTCGGTGCGCTCTGTGTCTGTGCTCCGTGTCCTCAGTGTCCAGGTTTGATTAAGATGAAGCTTCTTTTCATCGGCGACATCGTCGGCCGGCCCGGTCGCGAGATCGTCAGCGCGTTGGTGCCGAAGCTGCGGGCCGGGCGGGGCATCGATTTCGTCATCGCCAACGGCGAGAACGCCGCGGCCGGCGCCGGCATCACCGGCGCTATCTGCAAAAGCCTCCTCGAGGCGGACCTCGACGCGATCACGCTCGGCGACCACGTGTGGGACCAGAAGGGCTTCGAGGTTGAGATCGCGACGCTCGATCGCGTATGCCGTCCGGCCAACCTGCCCGCCGCCTGCCCGGGCCGCGATCATCTCATCGTCGAGAAGAACGGCTTTCGTCTGCTGGTCTTCACCGTGCTGGGCCGGAGCTTCATGGGCGCCAAGGCCGACTGCCCGTTCCTCTGCGCCGACGCGCTGCTGCGGAAACTCGCCGGCCAGTTCGACGGCGCGCTGGTGGAAATTCACGCCGAGGCGACGTCGGAAAAACAGGCGCTGGGCTGGCATCTCGACGGCCGCGTCACCGCCGTGCTCGGCACGCACACGCACGTCGCCACCGCCGATGCGTCGTTGCTGCGGAAACAGACGGCCTTCCTCTGCGACGTCGGCATGACCGGCCCGCACGAGTCCGTGCTCGGCCGCGAGATCGAGCCGGTCATCGGCCGTTTCCTCGACGGGATGCCGCGCCGCTTCGAAGTCGCCACCGGGGATGTGCGGCTGTCCGCCGCCCTGGTGGAATTCGCCGCCACCGGCCGCGCGGAAAAAATCGAGTGGCTGAGCCTGAAGAATTGATGGAGGCGGGACTACCAGTCCCGCGGGTTTTTGGTCGCGTTGCCTGTGCCTCGCGGGGCCGCTAGCCCCGCCTCCACTTGGCAAATGCCCGGGATATTGCTCTTCTTTTTGTGCCTTTTGTGCTTTTTGTGGCCATTCCCCTTCATGAATCTTTCCCACCCCGCCGCTGACGTCTTCGTGCCGGACGGCAGCCCGATCGCGGCGGCGCTGGCCCGCACCACGCACCTGTGCATCGCCGCGCACCAGGACGACATCGAGATCATGGCCTACCACGGCATCGCGGAATGCCTCGACTCGAACCGGCGCTGGTTCACCGGCGTGGTCGTCACCGATGGCTCGGGCAGCCCGCGCGCGGGCAAGTTTGCCCGCTATTCCGGCGAGCGGATGAAGGCCGTGCGGCGCGAGGAACAGCGCGCGGCCGCCAGGATAGGCAAATATTCCGCCGTGCTCCAGCTTGCGCATCCCAGCACGGCGGTGAAAAGCAGCCGGTCCGCCGGCGTGCGCGCCGATCTGCTCGCGATCATTGAGGCGACCAGGGCGCACACGGTTTATCTCCACAACCCCGCGGACAAACACGACACGCACGTGGCGGTGTTCTTGCGTAGTCTCGAGGCGTTGCGTGCGCTCCCGATGGCGAAACGACCCAGGCAGGTCTACGGCTGCGAAGTCTGGCGCGACCTCGACTGGCTGCTGGACGCCGACAAACAGGTGCTCGATGTGTCGGCCCGGCCGAAGCTCGCGGCGAAACTCGTGGGGGCCTTCCGATCGCAGATCGCGGGCGGTAAACGCTACGACCTTGCCACCGCCGGCCGCCGGCTGGCCCACGCGACTTTTCACACGTCGCACGCGACGGATCAGGCCGCGGCGCTGACCTGGGCGATGGATCTCACGCCATTGATGCACGACGACAAACTGCCGGCCGAGGATTTCGTCCTCGGCCACATCGACCGGCTCCGCGCCGACGTGGCCGCGCGACTCAAGAAATTCGCGTAACCTTTTCTTCCTGGAGGCGGGGTGCCCTCACCCCGTGGGTTGCAGCCTCGCAGCCCCAGTGCTGGAGGCGGGACTATCAGTCTCGCGGGTTGTAGATAGCGATGCCGATGCCTCGCGGGGCCAATAGCCCCGCCTCCACCATGCCGCGCAATTTTTCGTGTCATTCGTGTCATTCGTGGTTAACCAATCCCCCATGGTCAAAAGCACCGGCATCTACCAGGGCGAGTTGAACTGCCGGCTCACGCACGGCCCGTCGGGCCAGGTCATCGAGACCGACGCGCCGAAGGACAACCACGGGCGCGGGCAGGCGTTTTCTCCGACCGACCTCACGGCGGCGTCGTTCGCCTCGTGCCTGGTGACGACCATGGCTATCGCCGCGCAAACCAAGCTCGGGGTCGACCTGCCCGGCGTGCGTTGGGAGGTGACGAAGGAGATGTCGACCGACCTGCCGCGCCGCATCGTGCGGCTCGCGGCGGAAATCTGGATCCCCTTTTCGCGGTCGATCGATCCCGAGCGCGTGCTGGAAAAGGCGGCGCTCAACTGCCCGGTCCACCACAGCCTGAATCCCTACATCGACCACCCGGTGACCTTTCACTGGCAGGATTGAGAGGGGCAGGGGTTGAATCTGTAGGACGGGATCGCTGATCCCGCCTGCTTGCGCGGCACATGACACATTCTTGGCGGGGATCAGCGATCCCGCCCTACAATAACCGCAGCGGGGTCGCCGCGGCTCCAGTGCACAGACCCCCTACTTCCCGCCAAAGCGGTAGCTGCCGTTGAAGATCAGCTCGTAGCCGTCGGCCAGGATGCGCACCTTGATCTTGCCCGAGCTGGCGTCGGCGGGCTGCGCGAAGCCGGTCACCTTGCGCGGCTTGTTCTTGTGGTTGGCCGCTTCGCCGGTGAATTCCGCTTTTTCCCCCTTGGCCATGTTGGCCAGGTCGGCGTCGGTCAGGGTGATCATGATCTTGCCGTGTTCGCCCCAGAAAAACCACGGGAACACCTTGGCCTCGTAGGTGGCGGCCAGCGTCGAGCCTTCCCGCACAAACACGCCGGGCACGAGAGTCACGGTCCCGACGTAGATCGAGGTCTTCATCGGGCCGATGCTGACGCGGTCCCAGCCGGTGAGGATGGGGGCGGTTTCCGCTCGGAGTGGGGCCACAGCGGCCAGCATCAGGAACAAGCACAATCTCAGTCGCGGCATCGTGAATAAGTCACCATGGAAGCGCGGCGGTTGCAGGCAAACCGGAATTCCCTGAAAAATCACGAAAAGGCGGAAAAATTGCAGGGCGGGATCGCGACGAGTGCTTCAGCCTCGGCGGCTGATCCCGCCGCGAAGGTGATAATATGGCGCGCAAAAGCGGGATCAGCGATCCCGCCCTGCGGCCCCGGTCTGATTTCCGCGTTGCCAAGACCGGCGGCGGGCCGTTGCTTCGCCCCCATGGCAACAAAGGCGCAAGCCACCTGGGGTGGTCGTTTCTCGGCGGGCCCCGCCGGGCTCATGCTGCGTTTCAGCGAATCCGTGTCGTTCGACCGCCGGCTAGCCGCCTTCGACATCCTCGGCAGCCAGGCCCACGCCGCAATGCTGGCCCGCGTCCGGCTGATCACGCGGAAGGAGCGCGCTGCCATCCATCGCGGGCTCGACGCCCTCGGCCGCGACATCCAGCGCGGCAAGTTCAAGTGGCGGACGCAGCTCGAGGACGTGCACATGAACATCGAGCAGGCGCTGACCCAGCGCGTGCCCGCCGCCGCCAAGCTGCACACCGCCCGGAGCCGCAACGACCAGGTCGCGACCGACATGCGGCTCTACCTCAAGGCAGCTTGCGCGGAAATCATCGCCGGCCTCGCCGCCGCCCAGCGCGCCCTCCTCCGGATCGCGGAGAAAAACGCCCCGGTGCTCATCCCGGGCTACACCCATCTGCAGCGGGCGCAGCCGGTGTTCCTGGCGCACCACCTTTTCGCCTACCTCGAGATGTTCCAGCGCGACGCGGCGCGTTTCGCCGCGGTGGCCGATCACGCCAACTGGTGCCCGCTCGGCTCGGGCGCCCTCGCCGGCACGACGCTGCGCATCGACCGCGAGTTCACGGCGAAGCAGCTGGGCTTCGTCGACGCCGCGGGCCGGCCGCGGGTCACGCAAAACAGCATGGACGCGGTGAGCGATCGCGACGTGTTCATCGAGTTTGCCACGGCCTGCGCGCTGGCCGGCGTGCATTTCTCCCGGCTGGCCGAGGACCTGATTTTGTGGGCGAGCCAGGAATTCAAGTTCATCGACCTGCCCGACGCGTTTTGCACCGGCTCGAGCCTGATGCCGCAGAAGAAGAACCCCGATTCGCTGGAACTGCTCCGCGGCAAGTCCGCCCGGCTGCAGGGCAATCTGCACACGCTGCTGGTTTTGGTGAAGGGCCTGCCGCTGACCTACAACCGCGACCTCCAGGAGGACAAGCCGCCGGTATTCGACAGCCACGACCAAACCTCGCTCTGCCTGCAAGTGCTGGCCGGCACTGTCGCCGGCCTGAAGGTGAACCGCGCCCGGTGCGCCGCCGCGGTGGCGGACTCGGCCTTGCTGGCGACCGATCTCGCCGACTACCTGGTGCGCAAAGGCGTGGCGTTCCGCGCCGCGCACCACGCGGTCGGCGCCGTCGTGCGGTTGGCCGAACAGAAGGGCGTCGCGCTCGACCGTCTGTCTCTAGCCGAGGTGAAGCAAATTCATCCCGCGTTCGGGCGGGACTGGACGGGAGCGTTCGATTTGACGAAGGCCATGGCCCGCCGCCAGGGCACCGGCATGCCCGGCCCGGCGCAGGTGGCGCGGCAGTTCGCCCGCTGGGTGAAGCTGCTCGGCTGAGCCCCGAGTTCAACAGCAGGGTAGGGCGGTGAGTCCCTTCACCGCGCCACTCCCCGTAGCCGCGCCTGTGAAGGCGTGGCTGGCTCCGCCCACCGCGTGGCGCAGCCTATGCGCGGTCGAACGGGCCTGCCCTGTCTGCCGGCCGGAGGCTTGGCAAAGGCTGAAGTATGTCAAACGGGCTCCGCACGCCCAGCCCCGGCTTTTTCATGCAGTGCAGGTAAATCTGGGTAGTCCTGATATCGCTGTGCCCCATCAGCTCCTGCACCGTGCGGATATCTGTTCCATTCTCCAACAAGTGCGTCGCGAAGCTGTGCCGCAGCACATGCGGTGTCACCCGCTTGTCGAATCTGGCGAGATTGGCGGCCCGCCTGACATCGTTTTGAAAGGTGCTGTCCGTCACATGGTGCCGCCGCACGATCCCGCTCACGGGATCAAGCGCCGGATGGCGCGCGGGGAACACCCACTGCCAGGTCCATTGCACGCCCGCATTGCGGTATTTGCTGGCCAACCCCTCGGGCAGCCAGACGCCGGGCAATTTATTCGTTCGGTCCTCCTGGTGCAGCAAACGCAGGCGCTCCAAATGGCGCTCCAATTCCGGTTTCAGCCTGTCCGGCAGCATGGTGATGCGGTCCTTGTCGCCCTTGCCGGCGAAGACCTGGATCCGCCCGCGGGCGAGATCGAGGTGATGGATGCGCAACCGCAGCAGCTCCATCAGCCGCAGGCCGCCACCATACATCACTTCCGCCATCAGCCGGGGCGTCCCGGCCAGTCCGGCAAAGAGCTGCACGCACTCCTCCTGACTCAGCACGGTGGGGATCTTTTGCCCCCGTTGCGCACGCTGGAATTCGAATTCGCCCAGCTCGCGATGCAGGCCTTCCTGCATGAAGAACACCAAGGCATTCAAGGCCTGCTTCTGGGTGGACTGGCTGGCCCGCTGGCTGACGGCGAGGGAGGACAGGAAATCAGCCACGTCCTTGCCTTCCGCCACGTAGGGCGTGCGCGGGGTCAGAAACTCGGCAAATCGCACCGCCCATTCCCGGTAGGTTTCTTCGGTCCGCCACAAGAACCCCCTTTCCCGGATGGCCTTGATCAGATCGCGCTCCCATGGGGTCCTTCCCAGGTCGTTGGACGCCGCCGGCGGATGATCTTTGCGCCAGGTTTTCGGTGTGGGTTGTGGCGGCCGCGGAACTGGAGTCGGGGCGCCCTCTGCCCGGTTTTGCGATGCAGGCGGAGCGCCAGCCGACTGTCGGCCCGGCGCAGGAGGCGGGCTCCGGTCCTCTCTTGCTTGGAGCCGAGGCGCCTGCCGGCCGAAGTCTGGGCGAAGGATGGCCCCCGCCGCGGAATCCGTTCCCCTTCCTGCGCCCACCATGCCTCGCTGGTTCCCGGTGGCCTGCTTCCACGCCCGATAAAACCATCGCAGGGCTTCCCTGGCCGGACCGGTTGATTGTCGCTCCCGTCCGACCAGATAGTGTTTCATCGAGTCGGCCGAAGCCGGCGACCGCTGGATTTTGCAGTGATGCAGGTAACTCAGGATCTCTCGGCGGTATGCCTCACGCTGCTCCGGGTTCAACGCAGCGCGGGAAAGCTCCGCTTTCCACTGGGGAAAACTAACGGGCTGTTGGTCCATAAAGACAGCGACAAATCGGCCCGTTGTCGGGCTCCCAACAAGTCAGTTTCCCAGACGTTTTCAACGTGGAAATGACTTGTGGCGGAAATTCAAGGATTGCCGAAAAAGGACTTAGGGAGTTTGTTTCGCTGCATGACCCCGTGCGTGCAAAGACTCGTTTTCGAGTCCCAATAACACTGTTAGGCAAAGAAAGCATGCTCGCACGATTCCGATTTGCCCCAGTCTACCTCGCAGTCGTCGTCGTCTGCTATTTCGCTGCGTGGATTGTTGCCTGCAT
>JAYVZM010000024.1:0-7176 GCA_043783345.1 Verrucomicrobiota bacterium | reverse complement strand
CTCGCAGGTCGTCGTCGTGCCGTTGTAGGGTGTGGTGTCGAGTGCGATGTCGACGTTGTGGTAACAGGCGAGATGGGCCCGGGTATCGGGAGTGCGATCGAGAAAAACCAGGTTGGCGGCGTCCACGCCGAGCTGCGTGAGGCGCGAGGTGTAGTGCTGGCGCATCGCCGGATCACCCAAACCGGCGCCCTTGAGACAAAGCCGCGAGCCCGGCACAGCCACGAGGATGCGCGCCCAGAGTCCGAGCACGGCATCGGTGATCTTGGCCGGGGTGTTGAAGCAGCCAAAGGTCACGCCGCCACCCGCCCGACCGGAAGACATGGCCGGTTCGGGCGCGTCCGCGGGCGGCGCGTAAGCCCAGGCGGTCGGCGCAAAACGAACCAGGCGCTCGGTGGCGAAACGGTCGGCCTCGTCCGGCGGGTCGGCCAGCGGATCGGTGAACCGATAATCCATTGCGGGCAGGCCGGTGGTGTTGGGATAACCGAGGTAGGTGATCTGCACCGGGGCGAGCCGGCGCGCGAAGAGCGGGAGCCGGCTGGTCATGCCCGTGTGGCCGGCCAGATCAATGAGAATGTCGGGTGCGTCCGCGCGGATGGCCGCCTCCACGCTCTCACCGGGCTGGCCGACAAAGTTGCGCCAGACCTTCGCCAGAGCCCGCAACCGAACAGAGACGGCGTCCTCGCGAAAATGATCGTGGTAAAGGTAGAGCTCGAACTCGTCGCGGTTGAGATGCGCGAGCAAGGGCTCCAGAAAAAATGCGACCGAGTGGATGCGCAGGTCGGGCGAGAGGCAGGCGACCCGCAGGCGGCGACCGGGATCCGGCTGATGGTTGAGGGCGGGAGCAGCGGGGCCGCCCACCAGCCGGCCGTAAGTGACGTGATCCGCAAAAAGCTGTTCGCGCGAGATGCCATCGAGCGAGTGCAGCGCAAAGAGCCGGTAGCTGCGCGCTTCGTGATGCCGCGGCTCGAGGGTGAGAAAGCGGTCGTAGGCCTGCACCGCCTCGGCCATGCGGTGCGATTGGTGCAGCGCCTGGGCGCAGCCGAAATGGGCCAGCGCAAACTCCGGTTCGGCCGCGAGGGCCCGCTCGTGGCAGCGCAACGCCTCGGCGAAGCGGCCAATGAGGCTCAGGGTGAGACCGTGATTATACCAGCCGGAGGCATAGCCCGGCTGGAGGGCGTTCACTTTCTCGTGGCAGGCGAGAGCCTCGGCGAGCCGATCCTGGATCTTGAGACAGTAGGCCAGATTTTCCCAACCCTCGATGAAATCGGGACGGACTTTCACCGCCGAACGGAAATGAGCCTCCGCCTCCGTCGTGCGCTGGGCGGCGAGCAGGGCCAGGGCAAAGCGCATCTCGCAGACGTGGTCGCGCGGACTGGCCTGGTGGGCCCGGCCGAGCAGTTCAACGGCTTCCGGCAGCCGGCCCTGCTGGTAGGCGAGCAGCCCGGAGAGATGAAGCACGTCGAAATTGCGGGGAGCTGCCGTGCGCAGCCGCCGATAGAGCGTGGCCGCCTCGCCGAGCCGGCCCGCGCGGTGGTGCCCCACGGCCTGTTGCAACAGAGACTGGATTTGTTGCGGCGACATTTCAGGCAACTTCCAGGGCGGTTTGTTGCCGGACGCGGGCCTGCCAGCATTCGCGGAGGGCGGCGCCGAAACGGTTCGCCTGCCCGGCGTAGTCGCACAGCGGGCTGCGGCGCATTTCGTCGCGCAGGCTGGCGCGGGTGGCAACCAACTCCGATTTGTTGCGAGCCAGGCCGGTCGCGAGATTCACATAGTCGCGCCAATCGTGGGCAATCCACTCCGGGCGCCCCAAGGCCTGGAGCAGGCTGCCGCCGACGCGGGCGGCGTGACGGTCGCCCATGAGCGTCACGACCGGCACGCCCATCCACAGCGCCTCGCAGGTGGTGGTGGTGCCGTGGTAAGGGAAGGTATCGAGCGCGATGTCCACCCCGCGATACAGCGCCAGGTGCGAGGCCACGCCGGGGACGCGATCGCACAACTCCAGCCGGTGCTCGGCGACCTGCAGCCGCTGCAGCTTCTCGCGAATGAAGGCCGTCACGGCCGGTTCGCCCAGCCCCGTCATTTTCACGCACAGGCGGGAGTCCGGCACCGCGTGCAGCAGGCGGGCCCAGGCTGCCAGGGTTTCCTCGCTGACCTTGCTGAAATTGTTGAAGCAGCCGAAGGTGACGTAACCGTGGGCCGCGCATGGCGGGGCGGACGCCACCGGCGGGCAATCGACCGGCGGCTGGTAGGCCCAGGCGGTCGGGGAGAAACGCACCAGCTGCTCCGTGTGCCAGGCATCGGCCTCGCCCGTCGGATCGGCCACTTCGTCGGTGAAGCGATAGTCCATCGTCTCCAAGCCGGTGGTGTTGGGGTAGCCGAGATAGCTGATTTGCACGGGGGCGACACGGCGGGCGAGCAGCGGCAGCCGGTTCAGGCCGGTATGGCCGGCGAGATCGACGAGCAGATCCGGCGCATCCGCCCGGATGACGGCTTCCACGTTCTCCTGCGACTGGCCGAAGAAATTGCGCCAGACGGAGGCGTGCGCCTGCAACCGGGTCGAGACTTCATCGACGGTGAAGTGATCGTGATAGAGCAGGACTTCGAATTGGGTGCGGTCGAGCCCCCGCAGGATGGGCTCGATGAAATAGGCGACGGAATGCGTGCGCAGGTCCGGGGAAAGAAAGGCCACCCGCAATTTCCGATCCGGCGAATCCTCGGGGGATGGGAGGACCACCGCCGGCTCGGGGAACATCGCGCCGTAGGCCCGGTGCTCGGCAAAGAGCTGGTCGCGACTGAGCCGGCTGGTGTAGTTAAGCGCCATGAGGCGGTAGCTCCGGGCGTTGAGGTGGCCGGGCTCGCGCGCCAGCGCGGCATCGTAGGCCTGGATCGCCTCGTCGACGCGGCAGCATTGCTGCAAAGCGAGCGCGCGGCCGTAGTGGAGCTTCGCGAGCTCCGGCGCCAGCTGGATCGCGCGGTCCTGCGCGGCGAGGGAATCGGTCAGCCGGCCGGCGTATTGGAGCGCCAGGCCGAGGTTATACCAACCGGACACGTAGTCCGGCTTGAGCGCCACCGCGCGTTCATAGCAGGGAATCGCCTCGACCAGCCGGCCCCGGGCCTTGAGCACGAAGCCGAGATTGTCCCACGCCTCGGGCAGATCGGGCTGACGGCGGACGGCGAGACGCAGGTTGTTCTCGGCTTCCGCCAGCTGACCGACGCAGGACTGGGCGACCGCCAGCCGCATGGCGCAGACGCCCGAACGGTTGTTCAGTTGCAGCGCGCGGCCAAGCCAGTCGATGGCCTCGGCGTGACGGCCCTGCTGGAGTGCAAGCGTGCCCGAAAGATGCAGGACGTCGAAATGCCGCGGATGGACCGTGCGCGCCTGGCGATAGAGTTTCTCCGCCTGGTCGAGCCGGCCGGCCCCGTGATGGGCCACGGCCTCCTCGAGCATTTGTTGGAGCTTAGCGGATGACATGACAAAAGACGCCCTGCGGCGGCCGCCGCAAAAACGCAGCGGCCCGCGACACCGTGAATGAATTCGACGGGACTGGGTGGTTGATAAATCGCACTGCCCCAATTATCGGCGCGCGGCCGCCGCGGCTTGAGACGCAAATGCGCTCAACCCGGCGGGGATTGAGCCGAAGTGAGAAGAACAGCGCCTCGTCCGTCCCGGCAGCGCGCTCCACGTTCCGTCTGATCGATGCTTTGATGCAAGAAATGCTCACTTCTCCTCCGCCTCCGGTCCAAACGAAAACCGCCCGCTATCGCGACGATGAGATCAAGCGACGGCTGGATGCGTGTCCCAAGCTCGCCTCGCTCCAGACCATCAACCGCGCCCTGCGCGAGCTGATCAATTCGGAGCAGAGCCTGAATTCGCAGATTGCCGCGATCATCCGGCGCGATCCGTCGCTGTCGGCCCGGCTGCTGCGCATGGTCAATTCGGTGTATTTCGGCAATTCGACCAGCATCAGCAACATCGAGGAGGCGGTCTTTTTTCTCGGTTTGCGCCAGATCCGCGAACTCTCCACGGCCACGCCGGTCATTGAGGAAATCCAGACGCTGGCTCTGGGTGCGACCGACAAAACGCCGCTGCCCTGGACGGAGCTGTGGCGGCACAGCATCGGCACCGCAGTCCTGACGCGGGAAATCCTGCTCTCCACCAGCATCACCGTGGACGATGACACCGACTATCTGGCCGGACTGCTGCACAATGTGGGGAAGATCGTCATGGCCTATGCTTTCCCGACCGAGCTGCAGCAGATCATGGTCACCCCGCTGCCCAACACCGCCGCCGTCTGCCGTCTGGAGCGCGAGCTCATCGGCTGGGATCATGCCCAGATCGGCGGTTACTACCTGGGCCGTCACCAGCTGTCGGACGAGATAACCGTCGCGGTGCTTTATCACAACGAGCCCGAGCGGGCGCCGCGCCACCAACTGTTTGCCGCGGCGGTGCAGGTCGCCGACCAACTGGTGCGGCATGCCGGTGTCGCGGGTGGTTTTGAAACCGTCAAGCCCATCGCAACGGACTCGTGGATGAAGCTCGATGGCTGGAAAATTCTTTATGGCGCCGACGGCAGCGAGAACGCCCTGGCCCGCGCCCACCTGGCAAATGCCATGCAGCGGCTACCTTCCACGCTGAGTGGCATCGTCTGAGCGGTCGCGGATTGGCCGCCACGGACATTTACCACATTTTCGCAGCCGCACCGCAGGCGGAAATCCGCTGGTTCGCGACTCCTGGCTCCACACCGAAACCTCAACCAGCCGCTTCCAGCAGCGAACGCCCGGACTGGATGACCGCGGGCTGGCCGTCGAGCCATTTGCTCGCGATCCGGCCGGCCTCATACGTCCAGTTGATGTGGGGCTTGGAATAAACGGCGTAAACCAAGGTGGTCTCGACGCCTTCCCAGCTGAGGTTGGCTTTAAGGCATTTCGAGCCGTCGGCGAGGGAGAAATCCTGCAAGAGAATCGTGCCGCGGGATTTGGTGACGTCCTCGGCGGTCCTCACCCCCAACGTGAGCCGGGCCAAGCCCTGCTGGTAGTTGATCAGTCGCATGGTGTCCCACGTGCCGCCGTCCGGGGCGGGATCGTTGGCAACCATGGCGCGTTCAATTTCGGTCAGAAGCGAGAGAAGACGATTGGACATGGGCAGGGAGGGATTGCGGCCAGTTGTCGCTATCGGCGCAAATCGCGGCGGGTTTAATGGAATTTGCTAAAGCACGCCGGCTGAGTGCCGAAGGAAGCCATTTAACCCGTGACCGATAAACATCCCGAGCCAGCGATTTCCGTTTTCCCCGGCGAACCATTGGCGGGCAAAACCGTCCTTCTGGTTGAGGATGAGCGTTACATCGCGGATTTGCTGGTCAGTTGGCTGGGCGTCCTCGGCGCCCATACCCTCCTCGCCCACAGCGGCGGCGAAGGACTTAAAATCCTCGCGGAAAACCCCGGCCGGGTATGCGTCGTCATCGCCGACATCCGGCTGCCCGACATGAGTGGCGACGACATGTGCGTCCAATTGCGCACCTTACATCCCCGGCTGCCGGTGCTGTTGTCCAGCGGCCGCTACCTGCGCGAGGCGGAGGAAACGCTCACCCGCACGGGCCCGACCGGTTTCATTCAAAAGCCCTATCCGCTCAAGGATGTGCTCGGAAAATTGTTAAAGTTACTGGCTGCCGCCTAGCGCGAAACACGGGGGCGGGTGGCCGGGAGCAGGTTTTGGTTGTATCGCGCGGTGAGGCCGTCTAGCGCTTCTAACCCCCCACCCGCTTGCATGGCCATATCGCTTGAAAAAGTGCTGATAGTCGAAGACGAAGCTGTCGTTCGCAACCTTCTGAGCGAAATCTTCAGCCGCCGTAAATGCACGGTAAGCTGTGCCGAATCGCTGGCCGCCGCCGAGGTCCTGCTGAAGGCGGACACCTTCGACCTCATGATGCTCGACCTCCGGCTGCCGGATGGCGACGGGCAGCGTTTTCTCGAACGGGTGGCCACCATGCCGGAACACCCCTTGGTCGTGATGGTGACCGGCTACGGCACGATCGAATCCGCCGTGGGCTGTATGCGCGCCGGCGCCTTTGACTACGTGTTGAAGCCCTTTTCTCCGAGCCAGATCGATATCATCCTGAAGAAGGCGCAGTCCTACCGCCAGCTGCTGCAGGTCAACCGTTACCTGAGCAATCCCGAGGAGGGTGAGGATGGCGGGATGGTCGGCCGCAGTTCCACCATGCTGCGTCTGCGCCAGATGATCGAACGCGTGGCGCCCACCGATGCCACGGTTCTGATCACGGGCGAGAGCGGCACGGGCAAGGAGATGATCGCACGCGAGCTCTACCGCGCCAGCCCGCGCCGCAACCAGCCGTTCATCAAGGTCAATTGCGCCGCCATCTCCCAGAACCTCATCGAAAGTGAATTTTTCGGACACGAGCGCGGCGCCTTCACCGGCGCCACCGAGCGCCGGGAGGGCCGCTTCGAACTCGCCAATCAGGGCACGCTGCTGCTCGACGAGGTCAGCGAAATCCCCCTCAATCTCCAGGCCAAGCTTCTGCGCGTCCTCCAGGAACGGGAATTCGAGCGGGTGGGCGGCAACCGCACCATCAAGGTCAATGTCCGGCTGCTCGCCACCTCCAACCGCGACTTGCTGAGCTACGTCGAGAAAGGCGATTTCCGCCAGGATCTCTATTACCGGCTGAACGTCTTTCCCGTGCAGGTGCCGCCCCTGCGCGAACGCGGCGAAGATCTCCTGCTGCTGGCCGAGCACTTTCTCCGGCGCTGCGCCCGCAAGCACGGCATCAAGGTGAATGGCTTCGCCGATTCCGCCCGGTCCGCCCTCACCGGCTACCGATGGCCGGGCAATGTCCGGGAAATGCAGAACACCATCGAGCGCGCGGTCATTCTCACCGAAAACGGCCGGCCCGTGACCGCTGCCGCCCTCGGCCTCCCGGGCGAATATCTCCAGAACGATGCGCCCGGGGTCCTGCCGGAGAATTCACCCAACGATTATGCCGCCAGCCTCGTGTCGGAGGGGTCGGCCCAGCATTCCGTCTCGGTCACCAATGGAGCCGGCAGCGTCCAGACCATCGCCGAACTGGAAAAACAGGCCATTCGCGCCGCCTTGCGGCAAACGGAAGGCAACCGCACCCAAGCCGCCGGCCTGCTCGGAATCAGCATCCGCACCTTGCGCAACAA
>JAYVZM010000023.1:0-7190 GCA_043783345.1 Verrucomicrobiota bacterium | reverse complement strand
CGCGGGCGGGTAGGGCTTGCCACCGCGGACGACCTGGACGTTCATAGTTCCGTCGCGATCGAGGAACACTGCCGGGTGAAGCTTCATGGGTAAAAATGAAATAGCCGCGCCAGCGAGGCACGGCTATGCAAAAACGACGGAAGGGAGTTCAGGGTTTGGTCGTGACGCTTTCCCACTTGGTCTGGTTGACCTTCAGGTCGGGGTGGGAGACGAAGAGGTGCCAGACCACCGCCTGGAAGGCCTCGGAGTGCGGCGTGACGTTGTTGGCGTTGACGGTGGGGACGATGACGCAGGCATTGGCCTGGGTCGCGGTGTAGCCGCCGTCCTTGCCGAGGATGCCGATGACGCGGGCGCCGACCTGCTTGGCGAGCTGGATCGCCGAGATGAAGCCGGGGGAGACGTTCTTCTCGAGGTTGCCGCCGCCGACGGAGAGGATGAAGAGGCAGTCCTTGCTGTTGAGCCTGGAGCCGCGGAGCCACTCGACGAAGACGCTGGACCAGCCCTCGTCGTTGGTGCGCGCGGTGAGTTCGGAGACATTGTCGGTGGGGGCGTAGCACTCGAGGCCGGCGATCTTGCGGAAATCGTTGACGGCATGCGAGGCATTGGCCGCGCTGCCGCCGACGCCGAGGATGAAGAGCCGGCCGCCGCGGGCGCGCACGCCCACGAGTTCGGCGACGCACTTCTCGCAGTCGGCGGGATTGAGCTTGGCGACGATTTCAGCGGTTTCCTTCAGGTGTTGGATGGAATAAGACATGTATGACAGGAGAGGTGGTTGGTGATTTGTTAAGCCGGAGGTTGGGAAGCGCGGAGCAATTGGTCCAGCTCGTTCAAACGGCGGGCGGGTCTATTTTCAGGCGCGAGCTACAGCGTCAGGCGATGCGGAGAATACGGTGACGCGGAACATGGTTGGCGGCCGAAGTGATAAGCGGGATTTGCGTCTATCTCAGCCCGTATCGAGTTCGAGCAACCCCGCTGGCTGGTGTTGAGCGGCTGGAAACAGACGCAACGTGAGCGGCGAGGCCGGGGCGGCAAGACAAACGGATGGGTGAAGCTTCTTGCCAAGATACTGGCGAACTTTTTTGCTTCATATCAATGGAGGTTGCAGCCAGTGCGGTAGAAAAACGATTTTTGACCATTCACGACTGGGTCGTGCTGGGCGGGTTTGTGCTGGCAGTTGGCGGGGTGCTGGGCGGATTGAGTTTCTACGCCTCCAACGGACGCGTTGTGACACGAAGCCCCGAGAGCTATTACCCCATGGTTACTGATTCACTGCTTTCCGGACAGTTGCATCTAAAGGTCGAGCCTCGGCCGGAGTTGATGAAACTTTCGAATCCCTACGATAGTGCTCTCAACCAACCCTATCGAATGCTTGATCTCAGCTTGTATCAAGGACGCTATTATTTCTACTGGGGACTGACGCCGGTGGTGCTTTTCTTCGGACCATTCCTCTGGATAACCGGCCGGTTTCCGAGTGAAGCGCTGGCTTGTGCATTTTTTGGCACGGCAGCGCTGGGGTGCATGGGTTGGCTCATTCTGTCCATGCGCCGGCGCTATTTTCCCGAGGCTGGCGTTATCCTGACCACTTTGGCACTTGGATGTGTGAGCGTGGCCTCGTTTCTCCCGCTGCTGGCGATGGGCAACGGGGTTTATGGTGTGCCGATTGCGGCCGCGGCGTTTTGCCAAGCGGCTTTATGGTGCTGCCTGGTGCATGCCTTACATGCGAAGGAGCCAGCCATGGGTTGGACGACAGGAGCTGGCTTGGCCCTCGGTTTCGCGCTCGGCGCCAGGCCCAACTACCTGCTATGGTCGGTAGTTTTGATTCTGCCATTGGCGGCACTTTGGCAGAAGCATCCGGGCCGCAGGACGGCTCTCACCTGCGCGGCCGGTCTGCCTCCGCTCCTGGCAATTGCAGCGATGCTGTGGCTGAATTGGCTGCGATTTGGCGAGTGGACGGAGTTCGGGATGCACTACCAGCTTACGGGGCCTGCGCAGCCCGAGGTATTGTTCAGCTGGAAGCACATCCTTTCGAACTTTGGGGTTTACGGTTGGAACCCACCCATCCTTGTCCGGTTTTTCCCGTTTGTGACAACGATGGCTGTAGGCCCATTCGGGGTTTTCAGCACACTGCCTGTTGTGTTCGGTGTATTGGGATTGGTGGGTCTGCGCGCCGCAAAGCCGGCCCTGTCCGTGCCAATCACAGTCGCACTTGGCGGCTTGGGCGGGCTGTTGGCAACCTGTGCGTTTTTCGGCTGTGGTGGTCGTTATCAAGTTGATTACCTGCCGGCGATGGTCACTGCGGGCGCCCTGGGCCTGCTGGTGTGGGGCGCCCGCCCTGCACGAGTGCCGCAATGGCTGGCGGGCGGGGTTGTCGCATTGGTCCTGTCGGTGTCTGGAGCCATTGCGGTTTTGCTGCAAATACAGGCTTGGGGTTCTCAAGGCGACCGCATGCTACCGCTCGCGAGGATGTTCAACCGGCCCGTTTTCTGGATCGACCGCCTGGTCGGTCGCGCCTACGGCCCGGTGCAGATCGAACTCGAATTGCCGCACAACAAAGTGGGGGCATTTGAACCGGTGATTGCGACCGGCGACGCCATTCAGGGCGGCGAGCTGGTTTTTCTCAACTACTTGGACGGACAGCGCGTGCGGATCGGTTTTTTCCAGACTGGAACCACGCACTGGCTGTCCGAGTCGATGCCGGTTGATTTCACCCAGCCGCACCGGTTGGATATTCGGTTGGGCGCGTTGAATCCACCGGGCTCGCATCCGATTTTTTCCGGTATGCCCGCAAGCCGGCGCATAGAGGCGGAGCAGGTCGTTTTCGTTGCTTGGGACGGCCAGCTTGTATATCAAGCCACGCTGGACTTTGGATTCCGCCGAGGCGGGCGCTTCACGATCGGGGCAAACGAGTTGGCCCCCGGTGTCAGCAATCCTCGTTTCACAGGAAAAATTTCCAAGGTCACTCAGTCCCGCTTCGAGCCGGAACTCGCAGTTGCGGCTCCGCCGCTATACGGTCCGTGGAGAATCAAGTTGCAGTTCCCAACCGATGCCAAGCCCGGGCGTTATGATCCCCTGTTGGTCAGCGGAATCACCGGAGCGGCCGATTTCGTCAATGTGTTCTATCCTGAACCGGGGAAGGTGGCCTTCAGTCACGACGCCTGGGGTTTTGGTGGATCTTCCTCAGCGACCTTCGCGGTTGATCTTGTTCAGGAGCACTTGGTCGAGATCGACCATGGGGGGCTCTATCCCGCGCCATCTCAGGCGCCGGTGGCGCTCGCGGAAGCGGCCCGCGCGATGCAAGATCGCCTGCGCGTCACGCTGGACGGGGTGGTGGTCTTGGATGTGACTGAACGGACTCATCGGGCTCCCGCTGAGACGGTCACCGCGGGGGAGAATCGCCTTGGCGGGTCGACCACGGCGGCGCGTTTCTCCGGCAGGTTGATCTCCGCAGAGCGAAGCCGGGCAGATCCTGGGGTGGGCCACTAGCGTTACCCCAGCCCAACCGCTCCCGCCGCCCGTGCGAATGACCCGGGCACAGGCTTACTTGCGGGGTGTATTGGCGCGGAGCAATTGGTCCAGCTCGTTCAGGCCGGTGTGCGAGCCGATTTCATAAAAGCGCTGGTGCATCTCATAGCTGGCGAGCTGTCTTTCACCGAGGATTTTCTGGTAGACGGCGGCGAGATCCACGGCCTCGTCACGCGGCCAGCCGGCAAAAGCGGCGGGGCGCATGAGGCCGAGGCCGTAGTCGATATGGTGCATCTGCGGCAGCTTGTGCTTCTTGTCGTAGACGCGAATCTCGCCGTCATGGAACCAGACGTTGCTGGCGTCGTAGAGTTCGCGGTTTTCGTAGACGGTCATGAGGCCGAGCCGGCCGGAGCGGAGGAAGAAGTCGCCGATGCCGAGGTAGTCGACGGGCAGGTAGGAGTCGCCGTAGAGGATGTAGAACGCGTCGCCGAGCTTGGGCAGCGCGCGGATGAGGGCGCCGCCGGTGCCGAGGAGTTTCGGGCCGTCGAACGAATACTCGATCTGCATGCCCCACCTGGCGCCGTCACCGTATTGGTCGACGATCATCTCACCGAGGTAGCCGACGCAGAGCACGACGCGGGTGAGCCCCTGCTTTTTGAGCAGGCGGAGCTGGTGGGAGAAGAACGGCTCGCCCGCGACCTCGACGAGCAGCTTGGGGATTTTCTCGGTGATGGGCCGCAGCCGCGTGGCCATGCCGCCGGCGAGGATGGCGACGGGAAGTTGGGCCGGATTCGTCGCGGGGGCGGGCATCAGTTTTGGGCGACGACCTTGGTGCCCTCGAAGTCGAAGCGGAAGCGCACCTCCTGCAGGCCCTTTTCGCGCATGGCGTGGCGGAGTTTCCGCTTGTCGCCGGCGTAGAACATCAGGAAGCCGCCGCCGCCGGCGCCGATGAGTTTGCCGCCGAGGGCGCCGTTGGCCATGGCGTGGTCATACCACTCGTTGATCCGGGCGTTGCTCATGCCGGAGCTGCGGGCCTTCTTGCGCTGCCAGTGGACGTCCATCAGGCGCGCGAATTCCTCCAGGTGATCGCTTTCGAGGCATTCGAGCGACTTGTAGCCGAGTTCCTTCGTGAAATGCAGGTTGTCGAGCATGGTCGGGTCGTGGGCCTTGGACTTTTCATTCTGGTCCTTGAGGATGCCCGAGGCGCTCCGCGAGTAGCCGGTGAAGAACAGCAGCAGGTTGTCCTCGAGGTTGAACAGCGTCTCCTCGGAAATCTTGCAGGGGCGGTATTCGACGCGGCCGTCCTGGTGGAAGGTGAAGGCGGTGATGCCGCCGATGGCGGCGATATACTGATCCTGCTTGCCGATGGGCTCGCCGAGCTTGTTGAGTTCGATGTCGCAGGCCTGTTCGGCCAGCTCGGCGGGGGCGAGGAGATTCTTCTGATAGGCATGCAGCGCCTTGAGCACGGCGGTGGTGAAGCTGCCCGAGGAGCCAAGGCCGGTGCCGCCGGGGATGTCGGCCATCGAGGTGAGCTCGATGTGCGGGTCGCGGAAGCCGACGAGCTTGAGCGACTCGCGGATGATCGGGTGTTCGATCTGGTCGACCGAGGTGACGCGTTCGAGCTTGGAATACTTGAGGATGAGCTCCTGGGCGAAGGTCTGGTGGAGGGTGATGTAGACGTATTTGTCGATGGCGGCGGCCACGAGAAAGCCGGTGTGATCCCGATAATAGGACGGCAGGTCGGTGCCGCCCCCGCCGAGGGAAATGCGAAGAGGGGAGCGCGTGATGATCATGAGGGATGAGTGAAAGTGAGAGTGAAAGGGTGGGGAAGACTGAATTTGATCGCGTCAGGAAGGGGGCAGGCCGAGGGCCTCCCAGCAACGACACTAAGGGCGGGGATAACCGCTACTGCGATAGATCGTTTCGACGATCTCGAGGGTGCGGATGCCCTCCCGCAATCCCGGGCTGGGCTCGCGGCCGGTGCGGATATCTTCGCTGAAGGCCTGCATTTCCAGTTCCCAGGAGGAATCGCCGGCGGGAAACTCGAAGCTGGTGGTTTCGGGCGGACCCATCTGGGGGAGCATCTTGTAGTAGACAAGTCGCTCGAGTCCGTAGCTGCCGCCCAAGCCGTCGAGGGCGAGTTTGCCGTCGCGGCCGTAAATCTCAAGGGAGAACAGGTTCTTCCATTCGGTGCAGCTGACCTGCAGCCAGGCGGTCTGGCCGGCCGCGGTGCGCAGGGAAAGGAAGGCGTTGTCGTCGACCTTCATGTCCCAGAACAGCGTGCTGGCATGGCCCTCGATGGTGGTGAAATCGCCGAAGAACCAGCCCGCGAGGTCGATCAGGTGCACGCCCTGGTCGAGGAGCTCGCCGCCGCCGGACAGTTTCGGGTCGGCGCGCCACTCGCGGTCATAGCCCGTGCGGCCGCCATGGCCGTAGCGGCCGCGCATGAACAGGAGCGGGCCGAGCACGCCGGAGTCGATGAGCTCGCGGGCCTTTTGCAGGGCGGGGTGGTAGCGGTGATTGTAGCCGATGCGGACCTTCGCGCCGGTTTTCGCCGCCGCGGCCTGGACTTGCCTGAGCTCCGCGGCGTTCAGGGCGCCGGGTTTTTCCACGAGCACGTGCTTGCCGGCGCGGACCGCGTCGAGCGAGATCGGGGCGAGCGCGGCGTTCAGGGTGGAGATCAGCACTGCATCCACCGCGGGATCGGCCAGGATCTCGCGGTAATCTGCCGTCGCGCGGCAGCCGGGGGCGCTTTTCGCCAAGTCGGCGGCGCGGATCGCGTCGAGATCGCAGGCCCAGGCCAGCGCGCCCGCCGGGAGGCGCGCCGCGCGTTTGCGACCGATGAGACCGCAGCCGATGATCGCGCAGCGGAGCGGGTTTTGCGGCTTGTCAGGCATGGCCTGTCAGCTTCAGTTGGGCGCACAAATGTTCAAGCAAGAGTTTCACCCGGGCCGATTCTTGCTCCGCGAAGGCGGGACGTCATGACGGGCGTGGAAAAAATCGGAGACGGACTGCGGCCCGGGACGATCGCCCCGGCGTTATTGCGGCGCACCAGCGACTGGCTGGTTGCCGCGGTCGCGTTTGCGGCCGCCAATGAACTGGCCGGCTGGCCGCTGCGGCTGGACGAGGTGGTGGGCTTTCTCGGATCCTGGGCGATCGTGCTCGGCGGCGCGGAATTTTTGCGCTGGCGGCGGATCCGCCGGGCGTGGTTGGTGGAACTGGTCGCGGGCCTGGCGGTATGGAGCGGGTGGAATTGGGCCGGGCTGGCCAATCCACTTTCCCTGGCGCAGTTTGCCTACGGCAGCGGCCTGGTCGCGTTCGCGACGGCAAGCTGGCGGTGGTGGCGACGAACGAGCGCCGCCGTGGCGCGGGATCCGATCGGCGAACCGGTCAGGGTGCTCGGCCTGTTCCTGGCGGCGCTCGGCGTGATGCTGCCGCTGATCACCAGCCGATTTGTCGGCGGGACCGATGCGCGCTGGTATGGCTACATCCTGCACGATTTCATCGGGCAATGGCGCGCGCACGGCCCGCCGGTGTTCATCGGGCAGGGAGAGTTTGCCTGGAATGGCGGGGTTCATCCGTTCCGGACGGCGCCGGTCTACATGCACGTCGCGGGCCTGTGGGATTGGGCGACGTGCGGGGCGCTCGAGACCAGCGCCCTGCAGCACCTGGCGGCGATCGCCGGCGCCATGGCCGGCGGATTGACCATGTATGCCGCGGGGGTGAGG
>JAYVZM010000022.1:0-2768 GCA_043783345.1 Verrucomicrobiota bacterium | reverse complement strand
GCCATCAGGTGGCCTGGGTTGTAGGGATAGCGGTTGAGAAGGAGGTAGGAGAGCCGGCTGCGGTGGATGATGTGCGCGGCGGCGTCATCGCCGAGCGCGGGCAGGGTCGTGAACGGCAGGCCGCCGGACATTTCGCGCGGCGCTTCGATGTATTCCATCCGCCAATAGGCGTGGAGATGTTCCATGGTCGGTCGGACTGTAAGTGGATGGCGGGGCATGTCAAAACCCCAAAAACACGACTGGATGGGCCAGCAAGCTCGCTGGCCCACGGGAGCCCCGACAATCTCCGCTTTGACACCCTCCGGTCTTTCGCAAGGATGTCCGCGTGCTGGTCGAATGCAAAAACGTCAGGCAGGAGCCAGAGAAGGGGCAGCGGCTGGAGGCGCGAGGCTGATGGACCGCCGCCTGCTGTGGTTTTGCGCGATGCTGGCCCCGGTGCTGGCATGGTCGGCTGTGCGGCCGCACGACTATTTCACCTGGTTTTTGGAGGTGCTGCCCCTCTTCCTCGGTTTGCCCGTCGCGCTGGCGATGCACCGGCGATTTCCCCTGTCGACGCTGCTGCTCGTGCTCCTGTGGTGGCACGGGGTGATTCTCATTTTCGGTGGGCACTACACCTATGCCCGGGTGCCGCTCGGGAATTGGGCGATGCACTGGTTTGGCTGGACGCGGAACAACTACGACAAGCTGGGGCACTTCGCCCAGGGTTTCGTGCCGGCCATCCTGGTGCGGGAGATACTCGTCCGCGCGTCCCCGCTCAAGGGCAGCCGCTGGCTCGGATTCCTCGTGGTCAGCGTCTGCCTGGCTTTCAGCGCGCTTTACGAACTGATGGAGTGGGCCGTGGCGGTGGTGAGCGGGGCGGCGGCGGACGATTTTCTCGGCACGCAGGGCGACCCATGGGACACGCAGACCGACATGGCCATGGCCCTCGCCGGGGCCATCCTCGCAGTGCTGGTGATGTCGCGCTGGCACGATCGCTCGCTGGCCAGGGTGACAGGTCCCAAATCGTAGGCAGCGAGCTTGCTCGCGCAAACGGGGCAGCGGAACACTGCGCGAGCAAGCTCGCCGCCCACGCCATTTCTGAATGTCAGCCCGGCCCCTACCGGCTTGCGTGCGACTCCGCGTTGCCTTTGCTCGGCCCAGCGTGACCGAACAGACCCAGACTCATGCCGCCAAGCCATCCGCGCCTTTCCTCGCGGCGTTGGGACTGGCGGCGGGTTTCATGTCGTTCGTGGCGTGGGACCAGTCGCACTGGTGGCGCGTGAAGGAGGATTATTCGTTCGGCTGGCTGGTGCCGCTGTTCGTCGCCTACGTGGTCCATGACCGGTGGCCGGAGATCGGGCTTCGCCTGCGCGAGGCGGAGAACGCCACGCCAGGTCCGCGGTGGGTGCGCTGGGCGCTGAACGCTCTTGGCGGTCTCGGCCTGATCGGTGGAGCGTTGTTTTTTTTGCTGGGCGCCTTTTACCGGGCCGGCGCGGGCACTTCGCAGCCCGGCACGCTGGCCCTCACGCTGGGCATGGTGGCCGTCGTGCTGCCGCTGATTTTTTTCAATGTGCCGGCAGAGAGAGGCCACGCTGTGACCAGCGCGGCTACACCCAGCGGCTGGCGGGCGCTCTTCGCCGATGGCCGGTTCCGTGTGGCGGCGCTCTTCCTCTTTCCGGTGCTGGTGTGGCTGATCTCCGCCCCGATGGTGTCGGCGGTGGAGTCGCAGATCAGCCTTTTCCTGCTGCGGAAGGTGGTGACGGTGGTCGCGTTCGTGTTCGACCTGCTCGGTTTTCCGGTGGAGCAGCAGGGAAATGTCCTGTTGCTACCGAAAGGCGCGGTGGGCGTGGCCGACGCCTGCTCGGGCATCCGTTCGCTGACGGCATGCCTGTTCGCCGGGTCGTTCCTGGGGGCGGTTTTTTTCACCGAGCTCTGGAAAAAAATCGCGCTGGTCGGCGCGTCGATGCTCTTTGCCTTTCTCATGAATCTCGGGCGGAGCCTGTTTCTGACTGCCTGGGCCTATGCCCACGGCCCGGAGGCGATCAGCGGCACGGTGCATGACCTCGCGGGCTACGCCGTGCTGGGCTTGACGTGCGCCGGCCTGCTCGCGCTGGTGCCGTTGCTCAATGTGAAGCTGGAGGCCGCAGGGACAGGTCCCGCGCCGGAAACGGCCAGTGATTGAAATGCGGCCGGGCGAGGGAGGGGGCCGGGTCAGGCGGAATTCACGGACGCGGCCTCGGCAAGTTGCTTGATAACGTCGTTTCTTCCGGCGAGCAGGCAGCGCATGTAGCGTTCGAGAAACAAGCCGTCGGCGATACGGCCCAGCCAGCCCAATGGAGAGGTATAGTGGAAGATGTCCCGCATCAGGGTGCGACGATCGGAAAGTCGCTCAAAAAAATGATCATGTTCAAACCGCCGGAAAGCACCGCTGACCATGACGTCGCGAAAATGGGTTGGCCGGCGCAGCAACACGATCTGGCTGGTGAGACGCCGGCGAAAACCAAAGTGAACGGCTTCCCACGTGACCATCTCCCCCTCCTCGATGAGTCCGGCGGTCCTCCCCGCCACGGCCTTCTCCCGGTGCCGGGACTGACTGAGCTGATGGACATCGATATTCCGGGCGAGATCAAAGACGATCTCGATGGGCGCGGCTATATCGAGACTGAGTTCAAGGCGAGGCATGGTATTCCTGACGCTAGCCGGCCGGGGTCATTTCTCACCCAATAGAAAATGCGGCGGCCCGCGCCGGCTACGGCGTCTTTTCGGGCGAGCCAAAGAGTTCACTGATG
>JAYVZM010000021.1:0-2776 GCA_043783345.1 Verrucomicrobiota bacterium | reverse complement strand
CGGAACCGCGCCAGCTTCGCCTGCGCCTGCGCCATGCCATAGAGTTTTTGCTCCACGATCAGCTGATAGGCCCGCTGGGCTTCGTCGAGCCGGCCGGCTTCCTCGTGGATCTGCCCGAGCTCCAACAGCGAACGGGCCACCCAGTAGCGTCCCTTCGCGCCCAGCCTGGCCGCTTGGGCCGGATCGAGCAGAAAATCGCTCACCACCGACCAAAACACCCCCTGGGCCTTGGCGCCCTGCTCGCGCTTCGCCAGCGCATAGCCCCACTTGAAGCCCGCCTCCGTGCGCAAATCCGCCGGCGCCGACGGCAGATCGCGCAGGCGCTCGTAGATCGCCGACGCGCTCTCGTAGTTCGCCACGCTGTTCGCGCCCTGCGCAAAGAGACTGTCGGCCAGCCTGACCTGCGCCAGCAACTCGTCGGGGTGCCCGGGGTAGTTGTTGACGAGAAACTCGTAGACCTGGCGGGCCGTGGCAAAATCGTTCAGCTTCCGCAGGAGGTCGCCCTGCTTGAGGCGGGCGTGAAAAACCAGTTCGTCGGCCGGATAGTTTTTGATCAGCCGCTCCAGCAGATTGTAAGCCGCCTGCAGCTGCCGGTCGAGGCCCTGGCGCTCCGCATAGATCGCCGCCTCGTAGAGCGCAAACGGGGCAAAATCACTCGTCCGGTTGTTGTCGACCATGTCGGTAAGCGTTTGTTGCGCCTTGGCCAGCTCGCCTCGTTCCGCCAGACGCGCCGCCTGCACGATGTAGGAATACACCGCCGCCTTCGTGCCCCGGTAGTCGGCGCGCAACCTGGCCAGCAACGCCCCGCCCTCGTCATCGCTCCCGAGGGCCAGCAGCGCCTGCGCCTTCAGCAAATGCGTGTTGCTCACCACCTCGGTGCGCAGGGTCGCATCCATCTGCCCGCCCTGCTGCAGCAAAGCGAGCAGTTCGTCGGTCTGCCGCTTCGTCTGTTCGTACTGACCGTTGTCGAATGACAATTTCGCCCGCAACCACATCAGCCGGATGCGCAGCTCCCCAGGCACTCCCTGGGTTCCACCCGTCAGCAGGCGGTTGACGCGGGCATAGGCCGCCGGCGCCTGCCCGCGCACCTGCATTTCCTTGACCAGATTCCATTCGGCCTGCCACCGGTTCAACGAATCGAATCCCGGATTTCCGGCCGCCGCATCGAGCTGCTTGGCCGCCGAGTCCAGCTGTCCGGCCCGGATGTCCGAGAGCACCCGTTGAAAAATCAGCACCCCCGCCGGCACCACCGCCGGCAGCTCGTGCAAAGCCGCCTCGTAGGCGTCCGTCGCATTCCGGTAGTCACCGGCGCGGAAAAAGGCCTCGGCCAGCAGCACGCCGAGTTCAGCGCGCTCGTGGCCCGCGCCCAGCACCTCGCGCAACTGCGCAATCAAGTCGGCCGCCGCCCGAAACCGTTTCAAGTCCCATGCCACCACCAGCCGCACTCCGAGGGCGGCCGGCTTCAAGGCCGACCCCGGATAGCGCTCGAGCAAGGCACGGGCGTCCTCATCCGCCGGGGCGTAGTTCTTGTCCGCCAGCGCCGCCTGCGCGCGGGTCAGCAGCAGATCCTCGATGATCCGGTTCGAGATGGGCGCGCCGATCAGTTCGCTCAGGTCACGCCGCAACTGGTCGTGCTCCGCCGGAGATTTCGCTCCCCGCGCCAGCAGCTGCAGGGCGATCCGCTGGGTCTCCGGCTTCTGGGCGTCGCGCGCCAGTTTCAGGAACGCCTGGCGGCCCGCCATGCTGCGTTCCCCGGCGATCAGCCCCAGCATCAAGCCCAGTTGGTCCGCCGCCTCGTGTTCCGTGGCGGGCAGCACTGCGAGCTGGCGTTGCAACACCGCCTGCGCCTCCGCCGCCCGCCCGAGTCCCGCCAGCGCCGCCGCATAGGTGCGCACCGCGGTGTATCCGGTGCGCGTCCCCTGGAACCGCTCCATGTTGCTGCGGATCGTGGCCAGCTCCGGCTCGCTCAGCAAACCGACCCGCAGGCGGGCCTGTTCCTGCCCGATGAGAAAATTGATCCGCTGCAACTCCGAAACCGCGGCCGCGCCGGCCTGCTCAAAGGCCGTGTTGCGCCGGTTGGTGTCGTTCTCCGCATCCGCCACGAGACCTTGCAGATAATACCACCAGCCCTTGTCCGCCGGGGAAAGCTCCTCCACCTTGCCCGCGGCGAGCGCCGCCTTCGCCTGGTCCCGGCGGTGCGAATTGAAGGCGAGCAGCCCCGCCCGCAATTGGTAGGCCGCGGTGCGCGGCCCGTCGTAGGCCTGCAAAACCTTTTCCGCCTCCACCGGCTCGCCGGCATCCATCAGCGCCGTGCAACGCGCCAGGGTCACCCGGTGGCGCGCCTCCGCCGGCAGCACATTCTCGCCGAGGATCTGCCGGAAAATCTCCGCGGCCGTCGCGGGAAACCCCGCCTGCAGGGCCCCCTGGGCGCGGCCCTCGGCCACGATCCATCCCCCCGGCACCACGGCTGCATTGGCCTGTTCGCTCAGCAACGGACTCGGCCCCGCGACCTGCGCCTCCAGGTGGCCAGCCGACAGCAGGAGGGAAAACAAAATGAACCGCACTGGCTTCGTCATGGACCGCGGTATCGTGCAGCCCCCGCCGGCGCGAGGCAAGCGCGGCCTTGCCGCCCGGCCGGAAGCCTTTTCCCCACGCGATGCCCGAACGCGCCCGTCGGTTGAAAAATGCCCGGATCGTGTAACATGAAATTTCTCGCGCCTGTCTCCCCGGTGCGACAACCTGCCGCTCGTTAAGTTCAAACCCACCACCACCCATG
>JAYVZM010000020.1:0-7225 GCA_043783345.1 Verrucomicrobiota bacterium | reverse complement strand
GGCCGGCCGGCTCCCAGCCAGAGATAGTAGGCGCATTTCCGGATGTCCTCCTCCGGAATTTCAAAGGTCGGGGTCGGGAGTGGATGGCGGATCATGGTGAAATCTCCTGTGGTTGCCCCACCCTACCACCGGGCCGCCGGACCGGCTTCGTGCCCTTTGCCCATCACTCCGCACATCTTGCTCTGCAAGATATGCCCAACCTTCGGCAAGCCATGCCGAGCAGCCGGTCCCCGGTTGAACCATGCTGTAAGCCGTGGAAGAAAGCGCGATCAGTGTGCTGGAGCAACTGCGTCCGCTCATCAAGCAACGGTGGGAAACGCTGCTGCGTGCCGAGCCGGTCGTTTCCCCGCTCGCCAACCCGGACACGCTGGTTTTTCGCATGGACGAGACGCTCAATCAGCTCGCCTCCGCGCTGCGCACCCGTTCCTTCCGGGTCTGGCTCAAGCATCATCCCGTGCTGTTCATGCCGCGGCGGGACAACTGCGCGTGCCGGCTCAATCCGCTGCTCGCCTACTACACCTCCGGGGACACGGCGTTGCGCGAGGTCGCCGCCCAGGCGCTGGGCAACGCGCTGCCCGAAACCCTGCTGCTCTACCACGGGCTCGCGCAACGCGAGATCGAGGCGCTGTGCGGGGCCTGCTGCCAGCGGGACAGCGAGCTGTGCGCCAGCTACGCCCCCACCCCATTCGCCCGGAAATAAGGCGCGGGCCGGCTCAGGCCACGCTGACCTTGCCCAGGCGCTTGGTGCGCCAGGTGGTGGGCGACTCGCCCTCGATCTTCCGGAAGACACGGTTGAACTGCGAGAGCGACTGGAACCCCGCCTCGAACGCCGCCTCGCTGATCCGCTTGTGCGGATTCTGGAGGAGGTTCTTCACCTTCTCGATCCGCACCCGCGCGAGGTAGTCGGTGAAGGTCAGGCCGGTGGCCTGCTTGAAGATCTTGCAGAAATAAAACGCGCTGGTGTTCACGGCGGACGAGACCTGCCGCAGCGAGATCTCCTCCCCCTGGTGGTCGGTGATGAAGAGCTTGGCCTTCGCCACCATCGGGGAATCGATCTTGCCGCCCGTGACCACGAGCTGGTTGCTGAGCGACGAGAGATGCTGGGCGAAGATCGTCAGCAACCGCAGCACCGCCTCGTATTGCCGGCGCTCCAGCACGCGGGTCTGGAAAAAAGCCTCCTCCAGCTGCTTCACGTCGATTTCCGCGCCATACTTCAGCAGCTGGGCGGTGGTGCGCGTGAACTGCTCCTTCGTGGGCTCGTGCAGCAAAATCTGACCGGTTTGGAGGAAGGCGATGACGTTCTCGCCCACGCGGACCGGCACCGCGGAATCGCACAGGCCCGCGAAGCACTTGAGGGTCTTTGGCTCCAGCTGCGCCTCCACCTCGACCCGCTTCTGCAATTCGAGACAGGCGGCGCACGACTTGTTGGTGGTGGCCATCAGCGCACAGAAGGGATTCTCGTTCTTCACGCCGTGCAGCGGCAGGTCCAGGGTCTCGAGCGCCCGCAACGCCAGGGGCAGTCCCGTCGTTTCGTTGAATGCCTTCTGGTAATCGCGGAAAATGTCCGACCGCCGCAAGTGGTCGACCAGTTTGCGTGACGGCGTGGCGTGGTTGCCGGCGCTGTTCATCATAGGCATTATTTGTCATGCCTCGCGCGGTGGCGCAATGGATAAAGCGGAGAGAACCGGCCTCGCACCTCCAACGGAGGCGGATAGCGCGTTAATTAATGCCCCTTATGCGGAATTCTGTTGGCGCGGGCGGGACGCGCCGGGGCCGGGCACGCGGTCGACTCCGGGTGCGGAGCCGCCCGCTCCGCCGCGCCAAGTTTCTATTCGACAAACCCGCGCCGGCTCCTTCTTTTCGCGTCATGGCCACGCCTGAGAAAAAGCCGTTTTCCCTCCTCAACCTCGTCCTCGACCTGGTGCTCACCGCGCTCGCGTTTGCGCTTTTCTTCTGGCTGGTGAACTCCCACGTGCCTTCCAACGATCCGACGATGGTCAAGGTCTGGGGCGGTCTCGCGGCCGGCTGCCTGACCGGCGTGTTCTGGCTCGCCCTGCAGATGCTGAAGACCGTCTTCCGTTTCCAACGCGACTCGCGCAAGTAACCGCGCCCGCTGGCCGCCTGGGCGGCCGGCCCCCGTCCCCATGGCCGTCTCCCGCCCCGTCCGCCCCGCCCAGGGCGCCAGCCGTCCCCGCACCACCGTGGCGGTCGAGGATTACCTGGAAAAGATCGAGCAGCTCATTGCGGGCAAGGGCTACGCCCGCGTCGTCGACATCGCCGCCGGGCTGAAGATCTCGCAGGCCAGCGTCACGGCCATGGTGCAGCGCCTTGACGCCGAAGGCTTCATCAAATACGAGAAATACCGCGGGATGGTGCTCACGAGCAGCGGCCTCGAGGTCGCCCGGCGCATCGCCCACCGCCACCAGTTGCTGACCGACTTTCTCCACGTGCTCGGCGTCTCCGACGAGAAGATCATCTACGACGACGTCGAGGGCATGGAGCACCACATCAGCCCCGAGACCTTCCGGGCCATCGAGGCGCTCACGCGCCACCTGGAGAAAAATCCCGGGCTTGTGGCCAAGGCCATGGCCGCAGCCCGGCCCGCCGGGCGCTGAACGGTGCGGCGGGCTCGCGTGATGGCCTGCCTGAGCGCCGCCGCCGCTGCGGCCGACACCGCGCCGCAGTCCGCCCTCCCGGCCCTTGCCTCTCTCGGCGCCGCTCTCGCAAGAGGGTCGAGGCTCAAATATGCTATTGGTTGACATCAAGCGCAGCCTGCTGATGTCAACCAACAGTATACTTGAACCCGCGGCCGGAAACGGGGTGATCGGGGAAAAGGAGACGGACGCCCCCGCCGGCCCCCGCCGGCCGAGAGGGGCAGCCGGCGCTACGCCTCGACGATCTCGTCCTTCCGGCGGCGCTTGAGCTGCGAGGCCACGAGGATGGCAACCTCGTAAAGCACGATCAGTGGCACGGCGAACAGGCACTGGTTGATCGGATCGGGCGTCGGGGTGATGATCGCCGCGATGATGAAGATGACCACGATGGCGTGCCGGCGGTATTTGCGCAGCGTCGCCACCTCGATCAGCCCCATGTAGACGGCCAGCACGATGAGCAGCGGGAATTCGAAGGCCGCGCCCATGCCGAGCACGAGCCAGATCAACAGGCTGTAATAGCGGTCCGCCGTCCACATCACCGTGTAACCCATGAGCTGGTTCAGCTCGTAAGCCACCCGAATGGTGCTCGGGGTCAGCAGAAAATATCCGAACGCCGCCCCGCCGAGGAACAACACCAGCGCGGAGGCACAGGTGGGCAACAGCACCTTCAGCTCCCGCTTGGTCAGGGCCGGGGCGACGAACTGGCCGAAGAAAAACAGGATGAAGGGCAGCGACAGCACCAGGCCGCCGATGAGGCAGATGTCGATGATGACACTGAACACCCCCATCGGACTGTTGGTGATCAGGTCCGTGTTCATCTTGGGGTAATCAACCTTCACCTGCGCCAGCGGCCAGCCCAGCACATGCGAGAAATCATCGACGAAATAGGCGATCACCGTCACGAAGAGGCCAAACACCACGGCGCACTTGATCAGCGTCCAGCGGAGATCCTCCAGGTGGTCGAGAAAGCCCATGAGCTTCTTGCCCGGGGCCGGCGCGTCCTCCCCGGGACGGGCATTCTCGTATTCTTCGGCTGGTGGTTGGTCGCTCAAGCCCCGACCTAGAAACAACTTTACCCCGCCCCGGCAATCTCCGTCTTCCCGCCCGCGCGGGCCGGGGCGGCCGGCCCCGGGGTCCGCGACGGCACCCCATGGCTGGCTTTCGGCAAAAAATGCACAGCCAAGCGCGGCCAAATCTGAAAATATCGATGATGTGACGGCCTCCGCCGTTGACACAGATTGGCGCCTGTTATGCGCTGAGCGCTCCTATCGTTCGTTTATATCCAACTCCCATGGCCAAGAAATCATCTGCCAAAAAGCCCGCCCCCAAGGCGGTTACCTCCAAGAAACCCGCCGCCAAGGCCCTCAAATGCGTCTATTCGTGGGGTGCCGGCAAAGCCGACGGCAACGGTTCGATGAAGAACCTCCTCGGCGGCAAGGGCGCCAATCTCCATGAGATGACGCGCATCGGCCTCCCCGTGCCCCCGGGCTTCACCATCACCACCGAGGTCTGCACCTATTTCTACGCCCACAAGAAGACCTACCCGAAGGAACTCGCGGCCCAGATGCAGGCCGGCGTCGCCAACATGGAAAAAATCATGGGCTGCAAGTTCGGTGACTCCACCGGCATGCCCCTCCTCGTCGCCGTCCGCTCTGGCGCCCGCGACTCCATGCCGGGCATGATGGACACCATCCTCAACCTCGGCCTCAACGACGACACGGTCCTCGCCCTCGCCAACGCCACCAACAACAACCGCTTCGCCTGGGACTGCTACCGCCGCTTCATCCAGATGTATGGCGACGTCGTCCTCGGCTTGCAGAAACGGGAGGACGAGGACCATGAGCCGTTCGAGACCGCCATCCACGAATTCAAACACGAGCGTTACCACAAGGACATCGTGGACAGCGAACTCACCGCCGCCGACCAGCAGGAACTCGTCACCCGCTTCAAGGCTCTCGTGCTCGAGCGCACCGGCCATGTGTTCCCCAACGACGTCTGGGAGCAGCTCCGCGGCGCCGCCGGCGCCGTCTTCGGCTCGTGGATGAACGACCGCGCCACCGTCTATCGCCGCAAATACAACATCCCCACCGAGTGGGGCACCGCCGTCAACGTGCAGGCGATGGTCTACGGCAACACCGGCGACAAGTCCGGCTCCGGCGTGGCCTTCACGCGCAATCCCGCCAACGGCACCAATGAATTCTACGGCGAGTTCCTCCTCAACGCCCAAGGCGAGGACGTCGTCGCCGGCGTGCGCACCCCCGAGCCCGTCGCCGACCTCAAGGCCCAGATGCCCGAGTCCTTCGCCCAGCTGATGAAGGTCCGCGCCCTCCTCGAGAAGCACTTCAAGGATGTCCAGGACATCGAATTCACCATCCAGGACGGCAAGCTGTTCATGCTGCAGACGCGCAACGGCAAGCGCACCGCCATGGCCGCGCTCAAGTTCTCCATGGACATGGTCAAGGAGAAGCTCATCGACTGGAAGACCGCCGTGCTCCGCAACCCGGCCGACCAGCTCGAGCAGCTCCTCGCTCCCGTGTTCGATCTCGCCGAGGTCAAGAAGGCGAAGGTCATCGCCACCGGCCTCCCCGCCGGCCCCGGCGCCGCCACCGGCAAGATCTACTTCAACGCCGACCGCGCCGAACAGGCCGCTGCCAAGGGCGAGAAGGTTCTCCTCGTCCGCGTCGAGACCTCCCCCGAGGATCTCCGCGGCATGATCGCCGCCGAAGGCATCCTCACCGCCCGCGGTGGTGTCTCCTCGCACGCCGCGCTCGTCGCCCGGCAGATGGGCAAGGTCTGCGTGTGCGGCGCCGCCGCCCTCCACGTGGACTACGACAAGAAGAACGTCACCGTCGCCGGCACGACTTACAACGAGGGCGACTTCTTCTCCATCGACGGCACCCTCGGCGCGGTTTACGCCGGCAAGATCGCCACGGCACCTTCCGAGATCGTCGCGGGCCTCATCAACGGCGACAAGGCCGCGCAGGCCACGGAAAAATTCAAGAACTACGTCCAGCTCATGAAATGGTGCGCCGCCGCGACGAAAATGTCCGTCCGCACGAACGCCGACACGCCCGAGCAGGCGCAGAACGCCATGGCCTTCGGCGCCGTCGGCATCGGCCTCACCCGCACGGAACACATGTTCTTCGAGGGCGACCGCATCGACGTCATGCGCGAGATGATCCTCGCCGACACCACCGAGGCCCGCGAGGCCGCGCTCGCCAAGCTCCTCCCCTACCAGCGCGCCGACTTCTTCGGCATCTTCAAGGCGCTGAAGGGCTACCCCGCCACCATCCGCTTCCTCGATCCCCCGCTGCATGAGTTCCTCCCGAACTCGAAGGAGTCGCAGCAGGACCTCGCCGAGAAGCTCAGGATCCCGGTCGAGAAGATCATCCAGCGCGTCCACGAGCTGCACGAGTTCAACCCGATGCTCGGCTTCCGCGGCTGCCGTCTCGGCATCAAGTATCCCGAGATCACCGCCATGCAGGCCCGCGCCGTCCTCGAGGCCGTCGCCGACGCCACCAAGGCCGGCTTCAAGCCGAAGGCCGAGATCATGATCCCGCTCGTCGGCTTCAAGAAAGAGCTCGATCTCCAGACCGCGCTTGTCCACGAGGTCGCCGCGAAAGTCATGGCCGAGAAGAAGGTCAGGATCACCTACTCCGTCGGCACCATGATCGAGATCCCGCGCGGCGCGCTCACCGCCGACGAGATCGCGAAGACCGCCGAGTTCTTCAGCTTCGGCACCAACGACCTCACGCAGACCTGCCTCGGCATGTCGCGCGACGACTCCGGCTCGTTCCTCACGCCCTACCAGGAAGCCGAGGTGTTCAAGAAGAACCCCTTCGCCTCCATCGACCAGACCGGCGTCGGCCAGCTCATGCAGATCGCGATCGAGAAGGGCCGCCAGACCCGCCCGAACATCAAGCTCGGCATCTGCGGCGAACACGGCGGCGACCCGGACTCGGTGAAGTTCTGCCACACCCTCGGCCTCACCTACGTGTCCTGCTCGCCCTACCGCGTGCCGGTCGCCCGTCTGGCCGCCGCCCAGGCCGCCATCGCCGAAGAACGCGCCAAGAAGTAACTCTGCGTGGCATGGGTCTTCCGACCCATGTTCCGAAAATACACGGGTCAGGAGACCCGTGCCACTCTCAAGCCCCGGCCGCCCGCCGGGGCTTTTTTCCTGCCGGCTCGCGGGGAAACCCGCGGGCCTGGAACATTGCGCGGGTAACACCCCATTCTCCTGCGGGCGGGCGCCGACTATCTTCCGGCGAAACGGAACGACAAACCGGCGAAGGCCTTTCGCCGCGCCTTGTCTCTACTCTAATATCACCACCATGACGGCAATCTCACCTTATCGACTGACTGGCGTCCTTGCCGCCACCCTGCTGCTGGGCTTCGCCCTGCCCGCGTCCGCGGCCACACCCACCTTCCAGCCGCTGCACAACCCCGCGACCGGCCAGCGGCATCCGGGCAAGTTCGTCTGGGCCGACCTGTTCACGACCGACCCGGTCGCCGCGACGAAGTTTTATTCCGGCCTCTTGGGCTGGACCGCCAACGTCATCGACCAGAAGGGC
>JAYVZM010000019.1:0-2782 GCA_043783345.1 Verrucomicrobiota bacterium | reverse complement strand
GGCCCGCAGCTCCGATCACGACAGATCAATCACTTCGGTCGCCCCACACGCGGAAAATAACCGAAAGTCGCCTCCAGTAGCGGAAGTCGGGCTAGGGTCGCGGGCGCCCTCAAGCGGCGCCCCTGCAAGGGGGGAAAGGCGGCTCAAAACCGATACGTCCAAACGCCCTTGAGCGAGGTGTCGTTCTGCGTCGGACGGAACCGGGTGTCCGTGGTGTCGTAGCCCTGGTTGACGATGAAGAACACCTCATTGCCTGGCTGGACGATCCACTTGACGCGGAAGTTGAAGCCGATTTCCGCGGACAGGTTGTCGTATTGGCCCAGCAGGCTGACCTGGAGATCAGGGCTGAAAGTGTAGACCGCCTTGGCGGAGGCGGTGCGCACGTCGAAATTTCCCTGCGGCAGCCGGATCTGGCGCAGGCCCCAGTCGGTGGCGAGCTCGATGCGGTTGGAGGGACGCCAGCCCAGCTCGAGGTTGTAGTCGTCGCGACGGCCCGTGAAGAAGCCGCCGTGGCTCCACTCCAGTTTCACGTTCACCGGACGGGAACGGGTGGTGCCGATTTCCCCGTAGACCCGGTCCCAGTGGTAGTCCGCGACCGGAATCACCACCCCGGGGCGGATGGCGAACGGGGCGTCGAGCCTTTCGTCGTGGGGTTCCCAGAAGGCGAAGCCGTAGTCGCCGCCGCGATTGGCGGTCTCGAAGCCAAACCAATAACTGCGGTCGAGGCGGTGGCCGTGCAGGTCGGTCACCCAGTCGCCCTCGGCGAAGAGATCGAGGCGGCGGATGGGTTTCTTTTCATAATACCAGCGATAGCGGTTCCAGGAATGGAAATTCTGGATGCCGGTGCGGGAGACGAAACCCAGCGCGGGATCGTATTTCTCGTCGACGCGGCTGAACCACAGCGAGAATTCGAAGGGATCGTTGGGGTAACGGACCGACAGGGTGCCGGCGGTGCCGCGCCCGCCGGTGTAGTCGGATTCGGTGCCTTGCAGGGACGTGCGAACGGTGAGGGTCTTGTTGTCGGCGAGGTGTGAGTTGACGTAGTTGAAATCGGCGCCGACGAGGGTGTTGTCCCCATTCATGCGCGGATCGCCATGCGTGAAGATGATGCCCGCGTTGGATTGGTCGAACACCTGCAGGGCGGCGCGGCCGACGAGGAGGTTTTTGGAGTCAACGCCGCCGTGCTCGTCGATCTGCACGTCGAGCAGGCCGAGCGTCCAGGGTCCGGCGCGGCCGGTGAGCTTCAGGCCGCCGAGCAGGTCGACCTTGCTGCCGTCGTCGGCCAGACCGATGCGCCGCGAGAAAAACGGCAGCGGGTCCTGCTGGATGCCGGCAAAGGTGAAGAGCGGGGCGTCCTGGGTGAAGAACGCGCGCTTTTCCGGAAAGAAAAGAGAAAAGCGCCCGAGGTTCACTTGACGTTCGTCCACCTCGGCGTCGGCGAAGTCGGTGTTGACGGTCAGGGTGGCGGCCAGCGACGGCGTGACATGCCAGACCAGGTCGAGGCCGGGCTTGAACTCGTATTCCTTTTCCCCCGGCGCGGGCCGGGAGTGGCGGGTGAGGCTGGCGTAGGGCTTGAAATCCAGCCCGCGGCCCTGGCGCAGCCCGCCGAACCCGCGGAGCACGCCGAGATGGGGCAGCGAGAGGGTGCTGATGGACCGCAGCCAGCCCGACCAGCGCATGACCTCTTGCTTGCGCCGGACGGCGCGGGCGACGTTGAAGCCCCATGCGCCGTTCGCCGGATCGAACGCGAGGCTCTTCACCGGGATGGCGAACTCGGCGGACCAGCCGCCGGCGTCGCGCGTGACCTTGCCATACCACAGGCCGTCCCACTGAGCGTTGGCCTGGTCCTTGTTCTGGATGAGGCCGTCGTGCTTGCCGCCGGCGGCAGTCAGGGCGAAATAATAGCCGTCGTTCTCGCGGTGAAAGGTGTCGAGGACGATGCGCACCAGATCGTCGGACCCGTTGTCCTGATCGCGCTGCATGCTGTAGCCGCGGATGCCCGCGAGGCTGGCGGAGTCGTGACTGCGGATGGCGGCGTAGATATTGTCGGCGTCATAGGTCACCCAGAACTCGGTGCGCTCGGTGGGTTCGCCATTTTCCGCCGGTTCGACCTGCCGGAAAGCATCGCTGTGGGCGGCGTCGCGCCAAACGGGATCGTCGAGCACGCCATCGATTTTCGGTGGCGTGGCGGTCGGGCGCACGACGAGTGAGGGGACTACGCCTTTCCGGCCGTTCTGGGCGTCGGCCGCCGGGGCGGACAATGCCGTGGCCACCATCAAACCGATGGCGGCTACACGAGGGGAGAGATGGCGCATAGGGTGGGATGAGCGAAGACACTCTTTCGGGGAAAGGAAATCCACAAAGGAGCGATGTGCCGCCTGAATACCGCGCCAGGCTGCAGCGGTTACAGGAAAAGTAGGGGAAACTCGCCATGGGAGTGCTTCGTTTTGTAGGAGCCTGCTTGCAGGCGATTCGAGACGCACGCCAACGGACAACGTGCTGAATCGCCTGCAAGCAGGCTCCTACAAAGAACGGCTGGCGCGAAACGGCGTCGCCTCGGCGCGGAGGGCCGCGAGGGCCTTTTGCACCGCGGGATTTTTCAGCAGCTCGCGGGCGACGGCCTCCCCGAGCAACTGGCCGGCGGTGAGGTCGGTGGCGTAATGGACGCCGGAGATGAGCTTGCAGCGGCGGGTCTCCACCGCGCGCCGCGCGAAGCCGGCGGCCTGCTCCGGGAAAATCTCCGCGAGCAGGGCGGCCCACAGCGAGGACTGGATGCCGTGAC
>JAYVZM010000018.1:0-2786 GCA_043783345.1 Verrucomicrobiota bacterium | reverse complement strand
AGTTCCAGGTTTCCTGCGCGAGCGGTTCAAAGACCTGGAAGGGCGTCGCGGGGGGCGCGGGGTTGCCGGCCATGCCGACATCGGCAAACACGCCGACGATCTCGGCCCAGGCGCGGTGGCTCTCGTCACCGGCCCCGATGCGGTGGCCCACGGCGTCCTGGCCGGGGAAAAGCACGCGGGCCATGGATTCGTTGATCAGCACGACGGGCGGGGCGCCGGCCTTGTCGGCGGCGCCGAGCTGACGGCCGGTCACGAGACGGATCTTCAAGGTGTCGAGGTAAGCCGGCGACACGGCGTTGACAAAGGCCAGCGGTTCGCGCCCGGGGGCCGGGGGCGGGCGACCCTCGACCACAAAGTTGCGGGTTTGGATAAACTGATAGAGCGGGGCGGTCCAGCCGATGCCGACGTTCTGCACGCCGGGCAGGGCGCGGAGGCGCTCCTCAAGCCGGGTGTAGAAACCGTAGGTCTGTGCCTGCGTGGCATAGCGGGTCTGCGGCAGGTTGAGCACGCACTGGGTGACGCCGGCCGGGGTCCAGCCGGGGTTGCGTTCCATGAGCACGCGCATGCCCCGGAGGAAGAACCCGGTGCAGCTGAGCAGCACGAGCGCCGCGGCGAATTGCAGCACGATCAGGGTGTCGCGGAAGCGATGCTGGGAACGGTCGCCGGTCGAGCTGCGGCCACTGCTCTTGAGCGCCTCGTTGACCCGGACGCGCGAGGAAAGCAGGGCGGGCGCCAGGCCGAAGACAACCCCCGTGACCAGGGAAAGGACGATGGCAAAGGCGAGCACGCGCCAGTCGACCGTGAGCTCGAAGTTGATGGGGAGGCTCGCGGACATGCGGCGGGAGATCCAGTCGTTGCCCCAGACCATGACGAGGATGCCGAGCACGCCGCCCGTGACGGCGAGGATCACGCTCTCGACCAGCAACGGCCGGAGGAGGTGGGCGCGCGAGGCGCCGAGGGCGGCCCGGATGGCGAACTCCCGGCCGCGGGCCACGGCGCGCGCGAGCTGGAGATTGGCCAGGTTGCCGCAGACGATCAGCAGGACAAAACCGGCCAGGCCGAGCAGCAGCGTGGTCAGGATGCCGGTGCCCGGCGGCGTGGTGCTGGACTGCAAGGTGATCGCGCGCAGGCCGTCTTCGCTCTGCTCGCGCGGGCGCGCGGCGGCGAGCTGGGTGGCGACGGCGGCTAGGCGGGCATTGAGCTGTTCGAGGGAAAGGCTGCGGTCGAAGCGGCCGAGGACCTGTAATGCGCTGTCTGTGCGGTTGGCCTTCTCCAGGTCGGTCAGCCCGAGCGGCCGGAAGGCGTCACCGGGGCCCCAGAGGAAGATGGAGGCGAACTCTTCCGGGAGCACACCGACGATGGTGGTCGCCTCACCGTCGACCGAAACGGCGCGGCCGACGACCGTCGGGTCGCCGCCGAAACGGGCCAGCCAGGCGGCGTGGCTGATAATCATGACATGGTTGCCGGCCTCGTCCTCGGCGGGGGCGAACACCCGGCCGAGCTGGGGTTGCAGGCCGAGGGCGGTGAAGAAATTCGCGGACACCCGGAGGCCGTTGAGGTTTTCCGGGGTGCGGCCTGGCTGGGTCAGCGTGTAACCCCACTGGCGGTAGCCGGCGAGGTCGATGAAGCCGGCGGTCTCGCGCCGGAGGTCGAGGTAGGAGGCCACGCTGTGGTCGGCCTTCGCGTTCTGCTTCGAGTTGCGGTAAACCCGGACGAGGTGATCCTTGTCCGGGTAGGGCAGCGGCCGGAGAATGAGCAGGTTCATCAGGCTGAACATCGAGGTGTTCAGGCCGATGCCGAGGGCCAGGGTGGCGATCGCGACGGCGGTGTAGCCCGGGGACTTGGTGAGCTGGCGGAAGGCGAATTTCAGGTCGGAGCGCATGGGCGGTTTTCGATTTTGGATTCTCGATTTTCGATTTGGGACCAAAGCTTACTCCGAACGCAGCGCGATCATGGGGTCGACCCGGGTGGCGCGGCGGGCGGGGAGCAGGGCGGCGATCAGGGAGACGCCGGCCACGAGGACACCGACGGCGGCGTAGGAAAGCGGATCCGTGGGGGAGACCTGGAAGAAGAAGTTCTGCAACTGCGTCCGGCCGAACCAGGCGAGGAGAAAGGTCAGTCCCAGCCCCAGGCCGAGGCCCAACGCGAGCTGGCGAATGCCCTGGCCGAGGACCATGCGCAGGATGCGGGCGGCGTCGGCGCCGAGCGCCATGCGCACGCCGAATTCCTGGGCGCGCTGGTTGACCGAGAAGGACATCACGCCATAGAGACCCACCGAGGCGAGCAGCACGGCGACGATGCCGAAGACGGCGACCATCCCCGCGATAATCCGGTTCTGGGCGATGAAGCCCTCCTGGCTCGTGGCGGGGGTTTCGACAAAGTAAAGCGGCAGGTTGCCGTCGACCTTGTTGACTTCGCGGCGGAGGACGGTGGCGAGGGCGTCCGCATGGATGCCGCCGCGGGGGCGGACCACGACGGTGGCGAACTGGTTGACGAACGGCTCGGCGGGGATCGGGCCGAAGAGACTCGAGAAGAACGGGCAGTAGAAGCCCGTCTCGTCGGTATTCGGAATGGGAAAGGGCCCGAGCATGCGGACGGTGGAGACGACGCCGACGATGGTCCGCCACGCGTTGAATTGCGTGCCGTTGTTGCCGACGGTGCGGAAGCGGCGGCCGACGGCGCTCTCGTTGCCGAAATGTTTTCTCGCGAAGGCGGCGTTGACGATCGCGACGGGCATCTTCTGGTCGGTGTCGTCGTCGGTGAAGTTGCGGCCCTCGATCAGTTTC
>JAYVZM010000017.1:0-2796 GCA_043783345.1 Verrucomicrobiota bacterium | reverse complement strand
AGCTGCAAGCACCCGACGCGGACGCGCCGATGGCGGACTTCGGATCGGCCCCCACCCGGGCGTGGGCGGTGGCGGACCTGACCTCAGCCTACCCGGCGCACGCGGGGAGATTTCTTCGCGGCGTAGCGTTGCTTGACCGGGCGCGGGTGCTCGTGCAGGACGACGTGGAGGGTCTCAAACCGGGCACGCCGCTGCACTGGCGGATGCTGACCGCGGCCAACGTTGCACTCGACGGTTCGCGGGCGACGCTCACCCAAAATGGGCGGATACTCCGCGTGGAAATTCTGGCTCCCGCGACCGCACGTTTCGCCGCCCGGCCGGCCACGCCGGCCACCGCGGCTGAGGAGCAAAACCAGGGCATCACCGTGTTGTCCGCGGAAGTGCCGGCCACGCCGGGCGCCGAGACCGAGGTCCGGCTCGCGGTGCTGCTGACGCCGGTCGGCGAGAAATGGCCGGCCCTCCCGGTTCCCGCGCTGCGCTCGCTGGTCGATTGGAAATGAACGCGCGATTCATCCGTATTTCTTCCCTGATCGCGGCGACTGCCTGGCTCGGCTTCGCCCTCTTCTCGACCGCGCTCCCGGCGGCGGAGCCCCCGGCGCTGGTGGTGGTCATAAGCCTCGATCAGTTTCGCGCCGACTACCTCGAACGGTTCCGCCAGCATTTCAGCCCGGGCGGTTTCAATCTGCTGCTCGAACACGGGGCCAATTTCGTTGATTGCCACTACCGGCATTCCAACACCAAGACGGGTCCCGGCCATGCCGTCATGCTGACGGGCGTCCACGCCAACATCCACGGCATCATCGGCAATGACTGGATCGACCGCGACACCTTCACCCAGGTCTCCTGCGTCGGGGACACCAGCGTGCAGGTGGTCGGCCTGCCCCCGTCCAGCGCCCCTCGGCTGCCCGGCGTCGAGGATCCCTGGCTGCCGCGTTCGCCAAGAAACCTGCTCGTCACCACGGTCGGCGACGAACTCAAGCTGGCCCGCGGCGGCCGGCCCAAGGTGATAGGCATTTCCAACAAACACCGGGCCGCGATCCTGATGAGCGGGAAAATGGCGGACGCCGCCTATTTCATCGAGCGCGGATTGATGATCACCTCGACCTATTACATGGCCGACCTGCCCGGCTGGGTGAAGCAGTGGAACGCCGCGGGCAAGACCGACGCGTATTTTGGCAAAATGTGGGACCGCCTCCTGCCGGCGGCGGCTTACGAGATCCAAGGTCCCGATGACGCGCCGGGCGAGGACGACCAGACCGGCCATCTCGGGCGCACGTTGCCGAAGACCATCACCGGCGGGGCCGACAAACCGGGCCAGGCCTTCTACGACGCCTTCGAGAACACCCCTTTCAGCAACGATGTGCTGGCTGATTTCACGGAGACGGCCATCGAGCAGGAAAACCTCGGCGGGCGTCCGGGAATCACCGACATTCTCTGCGTCAGCTTTTCCGCCAACGACCACGCCGGTCACCTCTACGGCCCCGACAGCCATGAGGTCATGGACATGGTGGTGCGAACCGACCGCACGCTCGAGCACTTCTTCCAGTTCATCGACCGTCGCATCGGTTTGCAGCACTGCCTGATCGTGCTCACGGCCGATCACGGCGTCTCGCCGATGCCCGAGCGGATCCATGCCCTCAGTCCGGAGGTCCCCGCCGGCCGGATTGACGGGGCGAAATTGCTCGCGACCTGCGAGGCGGCGCTCAACGAGGCGTTCGGCCCCTTGTCCGACCGGAGCCGGTGGCTCGTGCGTGATGACGCCTCGCTGCTGGTTTTTCCCACGGCGCTGAAGGAGAAGAACGTCGCCGCCGCGGCGGTCCAGAACGTGGTGCGCGCCGCCCTGCTCAACCTCGATTTCGTGCAAGCGGCCTACACGCGAGACCAGCTGGAAAGGGGCGCGGTGAGCGACGAGCTCGGCCGGCGCGCCCTGCTCAGCTTCAACGCGGCGCGCAGCGGCGATGTTTTCTACCAGGCCAAGCCGTATTTTTTCAGCCGGGCCATCGGCTCGAACCATGGCACGCCGTATAACTACGACACGCATGTGCCGCTGCTCTGGCTGGGCGCCGGGGTGAAGGCGGGGGTGCATCCGGAGCGGGTGGGGGTGGATGATCTCGCGCCCACCCTGGCGCACCTCCTCGGCCTGCCCGCGCCACCGCGAAGCGAAGGCCGGGTTTTGTTTTAGGGCGGATTCACCGCGTCGGGTCGACCGGCGGCGGATTCACCCGGCGCGCCGGCCATGATTTCCGGTGACGGGGGGGGGAGAACCGCGCCCCCCTCCAGTGTTCGGGGTTTCCGTCACCTGGATTTAACCTGACCGGTTCCTTCGCGGCGCCGCCCGACTGGCGCACGACGGGACGGCCGGCTTTCGCCGGGCCATTAAGCGCCCATATAGTCCTCTCCAGTTTACGTTATAATTTGGACGCGCTTGCGTGACCGGAGCAATCTGCGGATTGAATTCGCCTACGCAGAGTTCCCACGCCTCACCACCTCGGGGCACCCGGGTCTCCTGCGCCAACCACGGCCTCCTGTCGCGAAGAACCCGCATCAAGCCCAGTCACGGGAAAACCTCCCCAGACAATATCGTCAGGCACCACCCAACCCCATGCACCAAAAAAAATACGTAGTCTTCGTCGCAGCGATCCTGTCGACGCTCGGTTTTCTCACCGGCAAGGCCCAGACCGCCCCCGCTGCCACCCCGGCCCCCTCCGGCGAAAAGCTCGTTGTCCTCGATGTGTTCGAAGTGAAAAGCGATCGCGACCACGGCTACCGGAGACTCACCTCCATCACGACCTCGCG
>JAYVZM010000016.1:0-7268 GCA_043783345.1 Verrucomicrobiota bacterium | reverse complement strand
CGCCAGATGCAGCACCACCTGAGTGACGTCATGCGCCACGTGGACCAGGGGCAGGAGGTGCTCGTCACCCGCCGCCGCCGCACCATCGCCCGTCTCGTGCCCGCCGCGCCGACCGCCGCCAAGGTCAAATGGCCCGACTTCGCCGCCCGCACCGCCCGCATCAAGGGCCGGCCGCTCAGCGCCACCATCCTCGCCGAGCGCGACTGAAGAACGGCACCCGCCGGGAAACTTGCGTTGTGAAAGCTGAAACCTGAAAAGGGAATTCGGCAGCCATCCCATGGGCCCGAACTGCCATGACCGCCTACGACCTCTACCTCGACACCTCCGCCCTGGTAAAACTCTACGTGCGGGAGCCGGAGACCGCCGAGGTGTCCGCCTTCGTGCGCAAGTCCGCCCCACCCCTGCCCTTCTCTTCGCTCCATGAGCTGGAACTGACCCACGCCCTGGAACGCCGCCGCGAAGCGGGCGATCTGTCCGCCATCGCGCTCAACCAGATCATCGGCGCCATCGACAAGGACCTGACCCAGGGTGTCCTGGGCCGGCCGGTCGCCGAATGGCCGGGCACCTTTGCTCGCGCCATTCATCTCCTGCGCCAGCATCGAGGTCTGCGCTCGTTGGATGCCTTGCACATCGGCCATGCCCTGGAGTCTGGCGCAGTGTGGTTTGTCACCTACGACCGCCGGCAGGGCAAGGCCGCTGCCGGCGAAGGTTTGAAACTCTGGCCGAAGGGCTGAATCAAGCCGGAGAGGCGCAGTCTTTCGGCCCCCAGGACTCGGAAACTCAGGGAAGGCGCAGCAAGACTGCGCCCCTACCAACATACCACGTGTTCGCTCGTTCAAAGCTTGATCTTCTTCAGCCACGATTTGTTTTCCAGATACCAGTCGACGGAAAGCTGGAAGCCCTGCTCGGGCGTCACCCGGGGCGACCAGCCGAGGAGCTGGCCGGCCTTGGTGATGTCGGCCCAGGTTTCCTTGATGTCGGCAATGTGGAACGGCTTGCCCAGGATTTTCGCCTTAACCGGCGAAACCGGTTGACGGTGACCGGTAGCCGATGAGCGGTTCTTTGCACCTGATTGTCCCTTGTCCTCCGTCTTCTGTCTGCTGTCCGTCAGCGCCTTTTCTATGAAGTCGATGACGGTCTGCAGGCTGATCGGATTCCGCCCGCCGCCGAGGTTGATGATTTCGTAGCCAAGGAGCTTAGCGGCGAGCACCGTGCCGCGGGCGATGTCGTCGACATAGGTGAAGTCGCGCGATTGCGTGCCGTCGCCGAAAAGTTCGAGGGATGAGCCTTCATCAATCCATTTGATGAAGCGGAAAATGCTCATGTCCGGCCGGCCGGCGGGACCGAACACCGTGAAATAGCGCAGCACGGTGATATCAAGCCCGTAGAGTTTATGGTAGCTGTAGGCCATCAGCTCGGCGCCCTTCTTGGTGGCGGCGTAGGGCGAGAGCGGGGTGTTGACCGGCAGGTCCTCGGTGAAAGGCATCGGGCATCCGGCATAGAGCGAGGAGGTCGAGGCGAGCACCTGTTTCTTGACGCCGTGTTTGCGCTGGCACTCGAGAAGATTGAGCGTCCCGAGCGTGTTGGTGCTCAGGTAGACATGGGGGTTCTCCATGCTGTAGCGCACGCCGGCCCGGGCGGCCAGGTTGAAGACGGCGTCGAATTTGTGCGCCTGGAAAACCTCCTCGAGGGCGGGCAGGTTTTCGATGTCGAGGTGATGGAAGGTGAAGCGGCCGGAGCTTAGAGCGGAGAGCGGGGAGCTCGAAGCTTGAGACTCTGAACCATAAACCGACACCTTGGGATCCGCTCCCAGCTTTTTACTCCTGGCTCCCAGCAGGCGTGAAAGACGCCAGTCTTTGAGCCTCACATCATAGTAGTCGTTGAGATTGTCCACCCCGACGACGGTGTGTCCGTCCGCGAGCAGGAATTCGCAGACCTTGGAGGCGATGAAGCCGGCGGCACCGGTCACCAAATAGGTGCGGGGCGAGCTGGGAGCGGGGAGCCTAGAGCTGGGAGCCATAGAGATAGCTTTCAGGATTAAGTTTTAAGCCGGGACAGACAATCGGAGATTATTGGCCACAAAAAATCACAAAAGACGCAAAAACAGAACACGGCTTAACACCGCGACCACGGAGAGCACTGAAGAAATCCGTATTGGTCTAGGGGCGCAGTCTTGCTGCGCCCACCGGCTAATCCTGAGAGGGCGCAGCAAGCCTGCGCCCTACCAAGACAAGGTTCAGATTAGGGCGCAGCAAGCCTGCGCCCTACCAAGACAAGGTTCAGATTTCTATTCGCGTCCATTCGTGTCATTCGCGGTTAACTGTCTGGTCATTTCTGCGCTGCCGGGGCGATTCCGCTTCATTCACCCCCCAGGTGGGAACCGCCCTACGGCTGGCCTCGATGAAAACCACGGCCGCATCCAACCAGGCCAGACGCTCGCCGGGTGTCAGCCGGGCAAACTCCGTATGCCCGTCATAGTCTTCAGGCCGGCTGCGCGCAATCACCGCCCGCACTTCCTCGGCAGATTGCGCCTCGTTGTTCATGGACCGTGGCCGTCACCACCGCGATAGGTCCCCTTCTCTTCCGACACGGCCGATGGCCGTCCTGACGGCGGATTCAGCCTGAGCGTGAGGGTTTCGGCCTCCTCCAGCCATTCCAGCTTCTCCCGAAAGCTGCTCCGCAGACCCTGCAGCAGGGTGTGCAACTCGGCGCCTTCGGCCGTGCACCATTGCCAGCCTTCGTGGCGATATAGCTCCTGGTCATTCATCGATGCGGATCCAGTTTGCGCAAGGCGGCGACATCGGCCAAGTCTCTCTCCCGTCCGGCCTTGGTCTTCATGTCCAGCAACCCGGCGTAGCCAATCACCGGGGTCGCGACTCCGGAGGCAATCTGCACCAGCTTGGCCGCCGCGTATTCCCGGTCGAAATCAAACGGCTCGTAGACGAAGACATTGATCGGGGTGCGCCGGTGCGTATCGCTCCAGAGTTTTAGCACCAGCATGTTTTTATCCCGCCGCCATTTCTCCCGTCGGCCGGGATCGGCAAACTCCTCCGCGGTGACCGGGATGGCCGGGGCGTAGCCGATGGCGAACAAGGCCTGCAAACCGCGCGTGATGTTGCCGGGCTCAAGTCCGATGACCAGATCGACATCACGGGTCAGTCGCTCGTAGCCGTGGGCGTTGACGGCCAAACCGCCCACCACCAGGTAGCGAACGCCGGCTTCGTTCAGGGCTCCGACGATGGACTCTATGCTCCGGACTTCCATGAAGGTATCAATGTTTGCCAATCGCCACCTTGGGCAGAGCACGCGCGCGCGCAAGCCTGCGCCCTCGCCTCGCCGATCCGCCGGGATTCACGGTTCCATTCGCATCCATTCGCGTCATTCGCGGTAAAAGGCAGATCCGATTTAAACACAGAGGGCACGGAGGTAATCCGAATTGGCGTCACCTCAGTGTTCATTAGTGGTGAAAACACACTTTGCTGCTCTGCTTCTTGGTGGGCAATTCAGGTGCTGCTACTGTTCGCGGCCAGCGCCGCGTAATCCGCCCGCGCCATCAGGCGGGCGACCGCCGTGCCCGTCGTCTGCGGGGCCCAGCCGAGTTCCTTTTTCGCCCGCGTCGCGTCGCCCGCCAGATTCGCCGCTTCCGCCGGACGGAAATAGTGCGGGTCCACCTTCAGGACGACTTCCCCCGTATCCTTGCGTCGCCCCAATTCCCCGGCACCGCTACCGGAAAATTCCGCCTCGATGCCGAGTTCGGCAAAGGCGGCGCCGGCAAATTCCCGCACCGAGCACGGCCGACCGGTGGCAAGCACGTAGTCGCGCGGAGTCTTGGCCTGCAGCATCTGCCACATGGCGACGACGTATTCCGGGGCGTAACCCCAGTCGCGCTTGGAATCGAGGTTGCCGAGGTGCAGGACGGACTGCCGCCCGGCCTTGATCCGGGCGGCGGCAAGGGTGATCTTCCGTGTCACGAAATTCTCACCGCGCCGGGGCGACTCATGGTTGTAGGCGATGCCGCTGCATGCAAAGACACCGTAGGCCTCGCGGTAAACGCGGCAGAGCTGCGTGGCGAAGACCTTGGCGCAGCCATAGGGATTGACGGGATGGAAAGGGGTTTCCTCGGTCTGCGGCGCGGTTCCCGGAGCGCCGAACATTTCCGAGCTCGCGGCGTGGTAGAACCGCACGGGATAGTCGAGATCGCGCAGGGCCTCGAGCAGCCCGAGGGTTGCCATGCCGTTTTCCTGGCAGGTGACCTCGGGAATCTCGAAGCTCAGGCCGACATGGCTCTGCCCGGCCAGATGATACACTTCGCGCGGAGAAATCTGCCGGAGCAGGCGGCGCATCGAAGTCAGGTCGTTCAAATCGCCATAATGCAGCACCAGCCGGTCCGCCGCCTCCGCCGGACCGGACCGCAGGGGATCAATGCGGGAACGGTTGAACATGCTGGCTCGCCGCACCAGGCCGTGGACGGTGTAGCCTTGGGCGAGCAGATGCTCCGTTAAATAGGAGCCGTCCTGCCCGGTGATGCCGGTGATGAGGGCGGACTTGGTCATGGGCGGAGAGAACGTTCGCGGGCGAGGTCGCCCGCGCTCCAACCCGGCGTTTCATGGAGACGCGGCGACCCCGCCGCGGATTTCGCCCGGTGCCCAGAGCTTCGCCCCGTCGCTTCCGGCGGGAGCGACTTCGACCGTCTGTTTGTTTGGACTGTCATCTGTCTTCCGGCTCGTCCCGGGGGACTCACTGTCGAAACCCGAGACTGGAAACCTGAGTTTTTCCGAATTTCAGCTCTCAGCCTTCAGGCTTCTCTTTTACTATGCGCTAAGTTTCAAAAACGTCCTGGCCAAGGGCATCAGCGCCCGCGCCTTGTCGTGCCAGCTTTGCAGATACTTCAGCCGCTTGCGCAGCGCCTCTGCCTCGCCAGGTTTCAAATCAGGAATGGAACGGTTCAGCCCGGCCAGCCGGTTTTTGCCGGTATCGAGCTGCTTTTGCAGCCGCTGCTCGAGGAACCGCTGGATGAGCTTGCGCATTTCCAGGTCAGGCAGGAAAAGCTCGGCCCGGTCCGCCGTCTGCGAAACCTCCTTCAAGGCGCCGACCTCGCGCAGCACCCGCAGCCCCTGGCTGATGGAACCCTTGGAGATATCCAGCCGGGCGTCGATGTCGGCAAAGCTGAGCGGAACCGGCGAGGCGAAGATCACGCCGTAGATGGCGGCCACGGACTTCGGCACGCCGAGGAGATCCGCGGCATCGACAAAAAAATCCACCACCGAACTTTCAAAAACCACCTGGTCGGCCGGACGGTCCCCCGACATGACGAGGCGCGAGCCCTCCGCGGCGAGCTCTGGGCTGCGAGCCGGGCGACCTTCGACTGCACGTGGTGAAGCGACCGTGGGAGAACGCGACATGGCCGGCCAGCCAGTCAGGGTTTTCTTCATATTTCAATTCAAAATGAACTAAACTTACGAGTGGAGGCCGCGAACGGGTCCGTCACTGGGTGCGCTGGCGGGCGGTGGGGATGGGGCCCGCGGAGGCTTTCCACGAATCCCGAGACTCAAATTCCACCCCTGCCCTCTTTTAACCCGGGCGCGGTGCGTCATTTGCCTCCGGAAGCATGCGAAACCGCGCCGTCCAAGGTTGCGATGGCCGGGTTTTCAAACCCCGTGCCGGATTGGACGCCCGGCAACGCCGCCGCAATCGGTGCCGGCGAGGCCGCTGCACTCGCCGACGCCTGCTTCTTGAGCGTGCCGCCGGGACTGACGAGATTGGCCGTGACAAAGATGAGCAGGTTGCGCTTCTGGGTGCTCTCGCCCCGGCTGCGGAACAGCCGGCCGATGCCAGGCAGGCTGCCGAGCACGGGCACCTTGTCGCTCACCTTTTTCACGTCCTCGCGCGTGAGTCCGCCCATGACAAGCGTGGCGCCATCCCAGATCGTCACCCGGGTGGTCACTTCGCGCACGGCGAAGATAGGCTGGAAGAACCCGGAGGGCACGGTGACCGTCGTGCCGCCCGACACGGCCACGCTCTGCCCGCCGTATTCGACGAAGCCCTCGAACTCCGTGACCTTGGGATTCAAGTCGAGGCTGACGCTGTAGTCGTCCTCCTCGACGGTGGGCGTCACCTTCAACTCGACGCCGACGTTGCGCATCGTGAATTCCTGCGGAGTGCCGGCGGTGATGGCCACGCCGGCAGAGCCGCCGCCGCTGGCGCTGCCCGTGCCGACCTGACTCTGCACCTGGCCGAAGGACTGCGGATAACGCAGCTCCTGCGCGACAGTGATCGTCGCCTGATTGCCCGATAGCACGGTGAGTTTCGGCGCGCTCAACAATTCCGTGCCGCTTTTCTGGGAGAGGGCACGGACCACGGCGTTGACGTCGAACTCACCGAGGATGCCCGTGATGGTCGCGAGGGGGTTGGCGGCCAAGCCGAGATTGTTCGTCCCGGGGATGGCCGGCGGATTGTTGAGGATCGGGAGATTGATGGCGTCCGTGGCCGCCGTCGCACCGTCGGCGCCTTCGGTCACCGCCGCCGGCCGGATGATGCCGCCCTGCGCGCCGCCGGTGTTGCTGCCAGAGAAGGCCGCGCCGAGCGAACGGTTGCTCGTGCGGTAGTCGGTCACCGCGGCACCGCTGTGTTGGGTGGCTTTCTTGGCGATGTTCCACTGCACGCCCAGTTCCTCGAGCGCGCCCTGCTGCACCTCCATGAACTTGGCCTCGATCTCGACCTGCCGCACCTCGCTGTAGCGGTTCAGAATGTTGCGGATGCGCTCGAGGTTCCGCGGCGTTTGCGTCGCGATCAACTGCGAGCCGTCGAACGCCAGCGTGCTGCCGGGCACGCCCTCGAAGCTGACGCCTGCGAGCTGCAGAAAGTTGCGGATCGCCTGCCCCTCGCCCTCCATGGTCGATGCGGGTCCGCCGACTCCGCCGCCCGCCAGCGGGTCCGGCCCCCCGACGGCAATCCGCGAGGCGCCCTTCCCAGTCATGCGCAACACCGTCGAGCGCGAAACGGGAAAGAATCGCGTCTCGAGGGCCGACTGCTCGCCCCCGGGCCGGATCACGACCGCGTCGGCCTGCACCTCGTATTGGTAGCCGACCGAGTCGGTGATGAGATCGAGCACGCGTTTCAACGACAGGTTCCGCAGCGTGATGTTGACCACGGGGTTCGCGTTGCCCTGGTCGAGCAGCACGATGTTCACGCCCTTGGGTGTGGCGCCGGTCTGGTCGAATTCTTCCGAGACGACGCTGAGGGTGTTGACGACGCGGCCCAGTTCCATG
>JAYVZM010000015.1:0-2816 GCA_043783345.1 Verrucomicrobiota bacterium | reverse complement strand
ATCATTGGGATGAGCGCGCTGTTGACGACCACCATGACTTACATGAAAACCGTCATCGACGGATTTGAAGCGGCCGGGCTGGGCCACATCAGGATGGCGATTGGCGGCGCGCCGATCAGCCAGATGTTCGCCGACGAGATCGGCGCGGACGGCTACGGCGCCGACGCCTCGAGCGCCGTTGACCTGTTCATGTATCTCGTCGGCAAGGGCCCGGCGCCCGGCGTGACGACGAAACGGGGCGTGGCTCCGGCCGCCGCCGCTCCCGCGACGACCGCCAAGCGCGACCCGGCCGCCAAGTCGAAATACCAAATCCTCTACTGGCAGGACATTCCCTCGCAGGTGAAGGCGTGGGACGATTACGACGAGGTGAAGCTCGACCTGCCGCACCGGTTTGCCGACCGCATCGATGCCCAGGCGCAACGACTGGGGCTCGCCAAGGGCGACGATTACATCAGTCAGCTCCGTTGGGGCGATGAACTCGAACGGATCGGCGCCCCCGGCGAAGTCGCCGCCGCCGTGCGCCAGGAACTCGAAGCCGCCCCCCCTTAACCCCCGCCCCCCATGAGATACCTCCGCTCACTCCCATTCGCCCTTGGCTGCTTTCTTCTGCCCTATGCCGCCCTGGGCGCGACCGCCATCGACGTGAAGATCGACGCCGCCAACAAGGGCGCGCCGATCAGCCCCTATATCTACGGCCAGTTCATCGAGCACCTGGGCCGCTGCATCTATGGCGGCATCTGGGCGGAAATGCTGGAGGATCGGAAATTCTATTTTCCCCTCACGGCGGACTACGCGCCCTACAAGAGCCTCACCGACTCCGCGTTTCCGGTGGTGGGCGCCTCGCCGTGGCAGATCATCGGCGATCCGGCGGTGGTGACCATGGTCAAGGAAGGCGCGTTCGTCGGCAGTCATTCGCCGCGGGTCAACGCCGGTGCGGGCCTTCGCCAGCGCGACCTCGGTGTCATCGCCGGCGCGAAATACGACGGCTACGTCTGGGCCCGGCCGCTCGGCGGCAAGGCCGAGATCGAAGTCACCCTGGTATGGGGGGAGGGGGCGACCGACCGCACCTCGACCCGCCTGGCCTTTGTCGGGACGGACTATGCGCAGCAGAAATTTTCACTGGTGGCCGGCGGCGGCAACGACGGCAAGGCATCGCTGGAGCTGCGCGTGCTGAGCGGCGACGTGCTGCTCGGCCCGCCGTCGCTGATGCCGGCCGACAACATCCGCGGCATGCGCCGCGACACCCTCGCGCTGCTCAAGGAGCTCAACGGCACGGTTTATCGCTGGCCGGGCGGCAACTTCGCCAGCGGCTACGACTGGCGCGACGGCATCGGCGATCGCGACCGGCGCCCGCCGCGCAAGAATCCGGCATGGACCGGCGTCGAGCACAACGACTTCGGCACGGATGAGTTCATTGCTTTCTGTCGCGAGGTCGGCACCGAGCCGATGATCGCGGCCAACACCGGCTTCGGCGACGCCTACTCGGCCGCGCAATGGGTCGAGTATTGCAACCGCGGCGCCGACACTATCGGCGGCGGCTGGCGCATCAAGAACGGCAATGCGCAGCCCTACGGCGTCAAATTCTGGTGCGTGGGCAACGAGATGTTCGGCCCGTGGCAGCTCGGGTTCATGCAGATGCAGCACTACACGCAGAAGCACAACCTCTTCGCCGAGGCCATGTGGAATGTGGATCCCGCGTTGTCCCTCACCGCCGTGGGCGATCTTGAGATGATCAACAAGGACCACGATCCGGACCAGGCGAAGTCGGGCAAGACCTGCTCGCGCATCATGCTCGAGGAGTGCGCCGACCACATGACGATCCTCTCGGAGCATTTTTACCGGGGCCGGCTGCCCTGGACCAAGGAGGGCCGCACCGATCTCATCACGCACGTCGGGATGCTGCGCGAAGCCATCCGCCAGAAGGCCGATGGCCACCGCAAGCTCCAGGCCAGCCTACCGAACCTCAAGGGCCGGCTTATGCCGATCACGATGGACGAATGGAATTATTGGCACCGGGAATCGGCCTATGGCGAGCTCGGATGTATCTACGAGCTGGCCGACGGCCTCGGGGTCGCCGCAGGCCTGCACGAATACTACCGCCAAAGTGACCTGATCAAGATGGCGCACTACGCCCAGACGGTGAACGTCATTGGCGCCATCAAGACGACCCGGACCGCCGCCGAGATGGAAACCACCGGTCTCGTGCTCCAGCTCTACCGGGCGAAATACGGGCAGATCCCGCTGCAAATCGCGCAAACCTTCGCCCCACTCGATGTCGCCGCCGCGCTTTCGCGCGACGGCCGGACGCTCACGCTCAGCGTCGTCAATCCCACCGATGCCGAGGTCGACGTGAATCTGGCATCCAGCGGGCTGACGCCGGTCGGTCCGGCCACCCGTTGGCACATCACCGGGCCGAACGGCGAGGCGCACAACGTCCCCGGCCAGCCGCGCGTCGTGGACATCCAGCGCACCGACGCATCCGCCACGGCGCTCAAAGTTCCGGCCCTGAGTTGCGCGCTCTTCGAGCTGCCGCTGCAATGAAGCACTTCCCGGGAAGCCAAGCTACGGTGGGCCCCCCGCTTGCGGGCGCTCTCTGGGCGCGAGCCAGCTCGCTGGTCCACGAATAATTGACCGATGCAGACCCTGCGCGAAAAACTGGAGCAATCGGCGCGGTTTCTCATCGGCACCGAGCTGGTCTCCGTGCGCGGGGGCATGGCGGAGAGCAGTGCGGTGAAGGCGCGCAGCTTTGCCAACCAGCTCGTCGAGTGTCCGGACGTCGACTGGATCTCCATCACCGACAACGCCGGCGGCAACCC
>JAYVZM010000014.1:0-7343 GCA_043783345.1 Verrucomicrobiota bacterium | reverse complement strand
TCGCCGGTTCGCCAGGGGGCGCGGCGTGGGCCGTGGTCTGCTTTTTCCGCAGGCGCGAGGTGAATCGGTCCATGTAAACATAGATCACCGGCGTGATGTAGAGCGTCAGGAATTGCGAGACCACGAGGCCGCCCATGACCGCGAGGCCGAGCGGACGGCGCGAATCCGCCACGGCACCGAGACCGAGTGCGATCGGCAGGGCACTCGCGAGCGCGGCGAAGGTCGTCATCATGATCGGCCGGAAGCGCACCAGGCACGCCTCGACGATGGCCTGCTCCGCGTTGAACACCGCGCCCTGCTCGCGCTCCTTCGCGATGGCGAAGTCGATCATCATGATGGCGTTTTTCTTCACGATGCCGATGAGGAGGATGACGCCGACATAGCCCATGATGTTGAGCTCCTCGCGGAAGGCCCAGAGCGTGACCAGCGCGCCGAAGCTCGCCGCCGGCAGCCCCGAGAGGATGGTCAGCGGGTGGATGAAATCCTCGTAGAGGACGCCCAGCACGATGTAGATCACGAGGACGGCGGTCAGCAGCAGCAGGCCCATGCCCTTGAGCGACGAGGCGAACGCCTGGGCCGAGCCGACGAAGCTCGAGCTGATGGTCGCCGGCAGTTCCTGGCGCGCGATCGCCTCGATGGCCGCGGTGGCGTCGCCGAGGGAAACGCCGGGCTTGAGGTTGAATGAAATCGTGACCGCGGGCAGCTGGCCGAGGTGGTTGACCGTGAGCGGGCCGACGTTGCGGCGCAGCGCCGCCACCGTGTCGAGCGAGACGAGCTTGCCGCTCCGGCTGCGCAGATAGATCAGCGAAAGCGCCGCGGTGTCGCGCTGGAACTCCGGGGCGACCTCCATGATGACGTAATACTGGTTGGTCGGCGTGTAGATGGTGGAGACCTGCCGCGTGCCGAAGGCGCTGTAGAGCGCGTCCTCGATCTGCTGCGGCGTGATGCCGAGCGAGTCGGCCCGGTCGCGCTGGATGTCGACGCGCAGCTGCGGGCTGGTGATCTGCAGGTCGGAGTTGACGTCGGTGAGCAGCGGAATCTCGCGGAACTTCTTCTCCAGGCCGCCGGCGACGGCGTAGAGTTCCTCAAGGTTGCTGCCGAAAAGCGTGTATTGGTAGAGCGCCTTCGTCAGTTGGCCGCCGATGCGGATGGCCGGCGGGACCTGCGGGTAGGCCTTCAACCCGGGAATGCCGGACAGTTTCTGGCGCAGGTCGCCCATGATCCGGTCGATCGACGGCCGCTCCTTGCGCGGCTTCAGCCGCATGAAGAGGCGGCCCTGGTTCGGCGTGGAGCTGACGGCCCCGCTTGAGCCCATCGCCGACATGAAGGCGTCGACATAAGGCTGCTGCGCAACGATGGCCGCCGCCGCCTGCTGGTGCCGCACCATTTCCTCGAACGAGATGTCCTGCGCCGCCTCGGTGAAGACCAGGACGATGCCGGTGTCGTCCGTCGGGATGAAGCCCTGCGGCAGCACCTTGACGAGGCCGACCGTGAGGATGGCCATCAGGACCGCGACACCGATGACGACCGCCCGGTGCCGCAGGCCGGCATGGAGCGTGCGTTCGTAGAATCGCAGCAGGCCGGTGAACACGCGCTCGCTCCATTCGTAGATCCGGCCGTGCAACGCGTCGCCGGCATGCGCGCTGCCCCTGTGCGGCTTGAGGAAACGGCTGCAGAGCATCGGCGTGAGGGTGAGCGACACGATGCCCGACACGATGATGGCCGAGGTGATCGTCACGGCGAACTCGTGCAGGAGCCGCCCAAGGATTCCACCCATGAACATCAGCGGAATGAACACCGCGACGAGCGACAGGGTCATCGACAGGATGGTGAAGCCGATCTCGCGCGAGCCCCGGAAGGCCGCCTCCCGCACCGGCAGGCCGGCCTCGATGTAGCGGACGATGTTCTCGAGCATCACGATGGCGTCGTCCACCACGAAGCCGACCGAGAGGGTGAGCGCGAGCAGCGAGAGGTTGTCGAGCGAGTAGCCGAAGAAATACATCGTCACGAACGTGCCGAGCAGCGCCATCGGGATGGCCATGCTCGGGATGATCGTCGCCCACACCGAGCGCAGGAACACGAAGATCACCAGCACCACGAGCGAGATCGAGAGCATGAGCGTGAACTGCACGTCGTGCACCGAGTCGCGCACGGCCTCGGAGTTGTCGCGCAGGATGCTCAGCTTGACGGATTCCGGCAGCTGCTTCGTGAAGATCGGCAGCAACGCGCGCACGCGGCCGACCACCTCGACGGTGTTGACGCCGGGCTGCTTCTGCACCGCGAGGACCATCGAGCGCGCGGGGTCGAGTCTGCCGTCGGCGCCGCGCTCGGCATACCAATTGGCGACTCGCGCGTCCTGCACGCTGTCGATGACCTGGGCGAGTTCGCCGAGACGCACTGGCGCGCCGTTGCGGTAGGCGACGCCGAGGTTGGTGAACTCCGCGGCGTTGGCCAGCTGGCCGCTGGTGAGGATCTGCACCGACTGGTGGTAGCCGTCGAGCAGCCCGGTGGGCTGGTTGACGTTGTGGGCGCTGAGCGCAGTGCGCACCTCGTCGAGCGTGATGCCGCGACTGGCCAGCACGCGCGGGTCGAGCCGGACCCGGAGCGCGTATTTCTGCGCGCCGAACACCTGCACCTGCGAGACGCCGTCCACGCTGGAGATGCGCTGCGCCAGGGTGGTCTCGGCGTATTCATCGACCACCGAAAGCGGCAGCGTCGGCGAGCTGATGGCGAGGTAGAGGACGGGCTGGTCGGCCGGGTTGGTCTTGCGCAGCGAGGGCGGCGAAGGCATGTCCTGCGGCAGGCGGCGCTGCACGGCGGCGATGGCCGACTGCACGTCCTGTGCCGCGGCGTCGATGTTGCGCTCCAGGGTGAACTGCAGCGTGATCGACGTGCCGCCGGTGCCGCTGGTGGACGTCATCGAGTCGACGCCGGCGATGGTGGAAAACTGTTGCTCAAGGACGGTGGCGACGGCGCTGGCCATCGTCTCGGGCGTGGCGCCGGGCAGCGAGGCGTTGACCACGATGGTGGGGAAATCGACGGTGGGCAGATCGCTCACCGGCAGGAGCCGGTAGGCCATCACGCCGAAGATGCACAGGGCGGACGTGAGCAGCGTCGTCATCACCGGACGGCGGATGCAGAGTTCGGGAAGGTTCATCGCGGGATTCCGGGAAATCAGTTGGCCGAAGTGACGGCGGAGGCGCGCGGCTCGGCCTTCATGCCGGGCAGCAGCCGGATCTGGCCGTCGGTGACGACCGTTTCGCCGGCCTTGATGCCGGCGGCGAGCAGCGTGTTGTCGCCGGCGGTGCGGGCGACCTTCACCGTCCGCAGCTCGACGGTCCGGTCAGCCTTCAGCACGTAGACGGTCGAGCCGTTCTGGCTGTTCTGCACGGCGGTCGAGGGCACGACGATGGCGCCGGTGTCGACCCCGACCTGCGTGACGACATAGACGAAGCGACCGGGCCAGAGCGCCTGGTCGTCGTTGGGGAAGACGGCCTTCAGGGTGAGCATGCCGGTCGTGGGGTCGACCGTGTTGTCGATGAAATCGAGCCGTCCGTCCGCGTGGACGAGGCCGGTGGTGCGGTCCGTGGCCGTCACCGTGGCGGTGCCTGCGGCGAAGGCGGCGCGAATCTCCTCGAGGGACCGTTCGGGCACGGCGTAGGCCACGGCGACCGGCGCGAGCTGGTTGATGGTGACGACGGTGAAGGTATTGTCGTTGGCCTTCACGAGCGCGCCCTCGTGCAGCAGCAGCTGGCCGGTGCGTCCGGCGATGGGTGCGCGGATCTGGCTGTAACCCAGCTGCAACTCGGCGTTGGCGACGGCGGCCTCCTTGGCCTGCGCCAGCGCGCGCGTCGTCTCCGCCCGGGTCGTCAGCTGGGCGAACTGCTCCTTGGAAATCGCGTCCTGCTGGTCGAGCCGCGTGTAGCGGTTGGCGTCGGCCTGGGCGCGGGCCGCCTCGGCCTGGGCGTTGACGAGGTCGGCCCGCGCGATGCGCAGGCTGTTCTCGAACGGCCGCCGGTCGAGCGTCACCAGCAGGTCGCCGGCCTGCACGTTGTTCCCTTCGCGAAAGTGCACCTCGGCGATGATGCCGTCGACCTGCGACTTGATGGCGACGGTGCGCAGGGCCTGCACGGTGCCGATGGACTCGATCCGGCGCGGCACATCCTGCTGCACGGCGACGGCCGTCTGCACCGGCACGGCGGGCGCCGCGGCGGTCTTGCCGGCCGCGGCCCGGCCGCAGCCGGTCGCCACGATCAAGCCGGCCACGGCGGAAATTATCGAAAACAGACAGGGGGAGCGGGGTTTCATGAAAAATCAGCCGGCATGGGTGTTGAGTTGCAACAAATTGGTTTTGATCCGGGCGAGGTCCGCCGCCAGCGCCACGCGCCGCGCCGGCGAGATGCCGTGCAGATAATCGCGGCGCAACCGGTCCGCCCGGTCATCCAGGCGCACGATGATCCGCTCGGCCCGGGAGGTCAGGTTCAGGTGATAGGCCCGCGCGTCCGCCACCGCGTCGCCGCGCTGGATCCAACCGGCCTTCTCCAGCCGCTCCGCCTGGCGGCTGATGGTGATTTTTTCCATCTGCAACAATTCCGCCAGTTCGCTCTGCGTGCAGCCCGGCTGCCGGGCCAGATGATAGAGAAAGAGCCACTGGGCCCGCGTCAGCCCGAGATCGCGCACGCGGCGGTCGAATTCCTTCCGCGCCAGCCGGCTGATGTCGGCCAACAGGAAGGCCAAGACGCTGTTCAAGATTGGGCCGGGGCGAGGGCATGAAGGGCAAACCGGTAAGCTAGCTTACCAGTTTTGCAAGTGCACCTTCACCGGCCGGCATTTGTGGATTGGCGGCAAGGGCTTCCGCCGCTACGCGTGACCCATGCCCTACGTCCTCGCCCTCGACCAAGGCACCACCTCTTCCCGCGCCCTCGTCTTTGACCGGCGCGGGCGGGCCGTGGCGACCGCGCAGCAGGAATTCGCCCAGCACTATCCCCGGCCCGGCTGGGTCGAGCACGACCCGCGCGACCTCTGGGAATCCACCCGCCGCACCGCGCTCGCCGCCGTCGCCGAGGCCAATCTGACCGGAAGAAACATCGCCGCCCTCGGCCTCACCAACCAGCGCGAGACCACCCTGCTGTGGGACCGCCGCACCGGCCGGCCGCTGCACCGGGCCATCGTCTGGCAGGACCGGCGCACGGCGGATCTCTGCGCCCGGCTCCGGCGCGCCGGCCTCGAGCCGCTCTTTCGCCGCAAGACCGGGCTGTTGCTCGATCCGTATTTCTCCGGCACCAAGCTCCGCTGGCTGCTCGATCATATTCCCGGCGCCCGCCGCCGGGCCGGGCGCGGCGAACTCGCCTTCGGCACCGTGGACACCTGGCTGCTCTGGCAGCTCACCCACGGACGCGTCCACGCCACCGACGTCTCGAACGCCTCGCGCACCCTGCTGCTCGATCTCCGCACTGGCGAATGGGACGACGAGCTGCTGAAAATCCTCCGCATCCCGCGCGAGGTGCTGCCGGCCGTGCGAGCCAGCAGCGAGGTCTACGGCGAAGTGTCCGCCCTGCCCGCGCTCCGCGGCGTGCCAATCGGCGGCATCGCCGGCGACCAGCAGGCCGCGCTCTTCGGCCAGGCGTGCTGGCAGCCCGGCATGGCCAAGAACACCTACGGCACCGGCTGCTTTCTGCTGATGCACACCGGCGGCAAGCCGGTGGCCTCGAAGAACCAGCTCCTCACGACCATCGCGTGGAAAATTGGCGGCCGGCTCGAATACGCGCTCGAAGGCTCGGTGTTCATCGGCGGCGCGGTCGTGCAATGGCTCCGCGACGGACTCGGGCTCATCGCCCGGAGCGTCGATGTGGAAAAACTCGCCGCCCAGGTGAAGGACAACGGCGGGGTTTATCTCGTGCCCGCGTTCGCCGGGCTGGGCGCGCCGCATTGGGACGCCGGGGCGCGGGGCGTGATCACCGGACTCACCCGCGGCAGCACCGCCGCCCACCTCGCCCGCGCCGCGCTCGAAAGCATCGCTTACCAGAGCGCCGACCTGCTCGCGGCGATGGAGGCGGACAGCGGCCGGAAACTGCGCGAGCTCCGCGTCGACGGCGGCGCCACGGTGAACAACGCGCTGATGCAGTTCCAGGCCGACCTCCTCCGCGTCCCCGTCGTCCGCCCGCGCACAACGGAAACCACCGCGCTCGGCGCCGCCTATCTCGCCGGCCTCGCCGTCGGTTTCTGGAAAAACCGCGCCGAGATCGCCCAACTCTGGTCCGCCGATCGCACCTTCCGGGCGCAGACCCCGGCGGTCACCACCCGCCGGCTCCTCGTCGCATGGCACCGCGCGGTGGAGCGCGCGAAATCGGCTCAATGAACCTTTGGATTTTGCTCACTGTTTGTGTGCTTTGTGCCGTGCTTTTTGAGCGTCGGCGACTTCGGCGTGCGACTAGGCGCGTCTGCAACCATCTCGCGAAAAACCCTGAGAGAGCTCCTGAAGGTTTCGCCGCCGCGTATTTTCCCAAAGACCAAGCGGACACGGCCGCTCGCGTCCACAAGGTCTTCCAGACTGTAACCCCCTTGGACATGCGCTGCGTTCATCCGGACGACCGCCTGGTGGAGGATCTGCGTTTGGATGACCTCGACTCGATGGCCACCGTGGAATTTATTTTAGCACTGGAAAAGGAGTTCGGCGTGAAACTGCCCGAGGCCGAGATGGCTCGCGCTCGCACGCTGAGGGACATCATCGAACACCTGACGCTGCATTTGCCGTCTTGCGTCTGATCCTTGACAGCCAGTAAGACAGGTAATACCAGCCTTACCTGCATGCGCACCATCTCCGTCAGCAAGCTCACCAGCAAAAGCCAGGCGACGATCCCCGGCCGGGTGCGGCAGAAGCTCGGCTTGAAGGCGGGTGACTCCGTCGCATTCAAGTTCAAGAATGGCCTGATCTATCTTCAGAAGGCGAAACCTGTGGACCATGTCTTCGCCGGTGCCGTCGCCGAGACCTTGCAGGACGAATGGCATTCCGCGCACGACGAAAGCGCCTACCGAAGCCTCTAGACGCCGCGCCACGAGCGGTCTCTTTTCCAGAGGCGGGTGCTTTGTTTATTCCGATAAATGACCTATAAGCCGTTTGATGTCCTGGTCGTGCCCTTTCCTTTCACGGATAGCGCCGCCGTGAAACGCCGCCCGGCCTTGGTGCTGTCCGCCGAGCCGTTTCAGGACCGCATCGGTCATCTGGTATGTGCCATGATCACCAGCCGGGAGAATCGCGGCTGGCCCCTCGACGTGGAGTTGACCGATCTGCCTGCCGCCGGCCTGCCCCACGCGTCGGTGGTCAGAATGAAGCTGTTCACGCT
>JAYVZM010000013.1:0-2830 GCA_043783345.1 Verrucomicrobiota bacterium | reverse complement strand
GCCCGACGGCACTTCATGGAGGTCACAGAATCCTATCGCGTCCTTGAATTGGAACTCGGCGCCTCGCGCGCCGAGTTGGACGCTGCATTTTGTCGGCTGATCGAACGCTGGCACCCGGACCGCGTGGCGTCAACTGACGCCGAAGCCGTCCGCGAGGCGCAACGCATGGTGCAGGCGATCAACGACGCCCACCAAACGCTGGCCAAGATCGCGCCCGATTCCGCCAAACCGCCGGCGCCGCTGCCAACGAGCACCGCTCCAACCAAACCGACGCTCCGACCTCTGGCGGCCGGCCCACCGGCTTCAGGCCGCCTGCCCCCACCCCGGCCGCCGCCCCCGGAGACTTGGGCCGCCCGATCCGCGCCTGTTGCCGGCACCCCTCCCCCGCCAACCCCGGCGTCGCCACCCACGAGATCCCTCCCGCCGGCATCGACCACTCCGCCACTGGCCGCCAGCGCTCCGCCTCCTGCGCCTTTGCAGGGCGACCGGCCCGGACAAACACCGGCCGGCCAGCAGGCCGGAACGGTGACCCCCGCCCCCGAACCTCCGGCCGCGCCACCCACGTCGCCTCCCGACCTCCGCAGCAAGGTGGCGGCAGTTTATGAAACGCTGTTTCCCCTCGGTTCCCTGCAGCGTCGTTTCGGTCCAGTTATTCTGGCGGCGGCCCTGGTCCTTGTCCTTCTCCTCGGAAAGTGCGCGTTCTCGTCACCGGGCGGCAAGAGCGCCCGGGAACCCGACCCCAGGACGACCGGCCGCCTGGTCGTGAAATCGAACCGCGCCAACACCACGATTGAAGCGACGCGCCTTCCACCGCCCGGCGAAACCGCGCCCGCCAGCGTCAAGGGCGCAGCCGATCAAGAGCTGTCCGGCCTGCCTCCGGGCAAATATGCCGTCACGGCCCGGGCCGACGGGTGGCCGGAAATCCGCCAGGAGGTGAACGTGGACGCCGGGCGTGCGACCGAGGTCGCGATCAATTTCACGAGCGGGTCGCTGCGCCTGGACTCCGATCCCACTGGCGCCGCGGTGCGGCAGGGCGAGACCGTGCTCGGCCAGACGCCGCTGGTGATACCTCAGCTGCCCCCGGGCGAGTGTCAGCTCTCTCTCGAATACCCGTCCTGGCCGGCGCTGGCCTTCAAGGCCGTCATCACCGAGAACGTGGAATCCGCCGCGACGGTGCGCCTGCCCCACGGAAAGCTGACGGTGGAAACCACCCCGCCGGGCGCGACGGTCCTGCTGGGAGGAAAAACCATCGGCCAGACGCCCCTGACCCTGGAGCGCGTCCCGGCCGGAACCAAGAAGCTCACGCTGCAGGGCAAGGATTTTCCCACGCTGGAAGTTTCCGTTACGGTGGAAGACCGCGGCGCGGCGAAGGTCAGCCCGCAGTTGGGCGCCTATTTTCCCGCGCTGGATCCCGCGGCGCTCCTGCGCGCCGTCTGGGTGTCGGATAGCCCGGACCGCATCGCGCCGCCTTTCGAGGGGATAACGGGTCCCTCCCAGCCGCGGAACGGAATCGTCAAGAATCTGAACCGGAAAAGACTCTTCGAAATTTGGCTGCGCAAGAGCTACCGTTTTTCCGCGCCCGTCAAGTCCTACGATCCAAGCAAAGGACTGGTCGAATTTGACGAGCAAAAGAGCGACCTATCCAGGTATCGCATCCTGGCGACACTTTCGCCCGAGGCCCGCAACGACAAGAATCTGACCGCGCGATTGGTCAAAGGTGAGACGTTCGCCCTCTACGGGCGCCTCAGCGCGGTGGAGGAGCCGCGCTGGCCGTTCAAGGTAATCACGCTCGAAATCTCGCCGGCGGAACCGCTGCGCTGAGTGCCGACCAGGCACATCGCGCATCTTGCGATAACCCGCTCCCCGCTCCGTGCTCTCTGCTCCGGCGCCTAGTCGGCTCGTAGCGCCTCCAGCGGATCGAGCTTCGCGGCGCGGCGGGCCGGCAGCCAGCACGCCATGATCGCGGCGAGACCGACTGCCGCCATCGCCAGCAGCAGCGGCGGCGCGGTGAGCCCGTCCATCCGGTAGACGAGCGACTTCAAGGTCGAGGCCAGCGCCACGCTGCCGCCGAGCCCGAACACCAGCCCGATCGCCACCCAGCGGCTGCCTTGGGCGAAGACGAGTTTCACGATGTCGCCCTTCAGCGCGCCGATGGCGACGCGCACGCCGATCTCGCGGGTGCGCTGCTGGACGTGATACGACAGCGTGCCATACAGGCCCACGGCCACGAGGCCGAGCGCCGTCGCCATGAAGAAGTTCACCAAGCCGGCCACCGCGCGCTCGCCCTTGGTCGACTGACCGACCACCTGGCGCATCGTGCGGACGTCCTTCAGCGCCAACTCGCCGTCGATGGCAGCGAGTTCGCGGCGCAACTGCGGCGCCAGTTGCGCGATCCCCAGCGGCGTGCGCAGGACGAGCCGCGCTTGGTTGCCCCAATGGCCCTCGGGGGTCGTATACATCTCGGGCTGCACCTCGGAGGTGGCGCTCCATTGCTTCACGTTCTCCACCACCCCCACCACGCGCACCACATACCACGGCTTTTCCGCCTGGTTGGCGCGCATGATCTGGCTGATCGGGTCCTGCTTCGGCCACGCCTTGTCCACGCAGGCCTGGTTGACCACCACGCCGCGAATCTCGCCCGTGCGGTCCTCCGGCTGCAACGTTCGCCCCTTCAGCAGGCGCAGGCCCATCGCCTCGAAATAGTCCCCAGTCACGGACGAACGCTCGACCTGCATCCGGCGGATGGTCGGGTCGTAGACCTCGTCGTTCACCAGCGCATTGGTGTTGCTGCCGCCCTCGAGCGGCAGCTTGGAGGTGATTGCGGCGCCGG
>JAYVZM010000012.1:0-2831 GCA_043783345.1 Verrucomicrobiota bacterium | reverse complement strand
CCGCTCGACCAGCGACACGACGTCACCCATGCCGAGGATGCGCGAGGCGAGCCGCTCGGGATAAAAGATTTCGAAGTCGGCGGTCTTTTCGCCGACACCGATGAACTTGATCGGCACGCCGGTGACCGACTTGATGGAAAGGGCCGCGCCGCCCCGCGCATCGCCGTCGAGCTTGGTCAGGATGAGGCCGGTGAGGCTGAGGGCGTCGTGGAAGGCCTTCGCGACATTGACGGCCTCCTGGCCGAGCGCGCCGTCGGCGACGAGCAGGACCTCGTCGGGCTGCACCTTGGCGTGCAGCCGCTTCACTTCCTCGATCAGGTCGTGGTCGATCTGGAGGCGGCCGGCGGTGTCGAACAGGATCACGTCGGCGCTCTGTTGCAGCGCGAGGTCGAGGCCGCGGGCGGCGATGGCGGTCACATCCTTCGATTCGCGGTCGCCGTGGAAGCCGAGTTCCTCCTGCTTAGCGAGAATCTCCAACTGGTCGATGGCGGCGGGCCGGTGGACGTCGCACGCCACGACAAAGGGCCGGGCGCCTTTTTTCTTGAGGAGCTTGGCGAGCTTGGCGGTGGAGGTGGTTTTGCCGGAGCCGTGCAGGCCGACCAGCAGCACCTTGAGCGGTCGCTTGGGGAGCAGCTCGGTCGTGCCTTCGCCGAGCAGCTTCACGAGTTCGTCGTGGATGATCTTGACGATCTGCTGCCCGGGGGTGACCGACTTGAGCACCTGCTGGCCGAGGCATTGCAACTGCACCCGGTCGATGAACTCGCGGGCGACCTTGAAGTGAACGTCGGCGGCGAGCAGGGCGGCGCGCACTTCCTTGAGGGCGTCCGCCATGTTGGCTTCGGACAGTTGGCCGACGCCGCGCAGGTTGCGCAGGGCGCCGGTCAGCTTTTCGGTGAGGGTTTCGAACATGCGAAACCCGGACTTGAATGATTTTTCGGCGTGAAGCAACCCCGCTCGCCGGCCGGGATTCGGATTCATTCAGTCCGGTGGCATGCGGATTGTAGGTCGGGGCCTATCCCCGACAGCCGGCGGTTAATGCCGGGGATAGACCCCGACCTACAGCAGATTGACCCATTCCCCGACCGACCCTGACCAGGTCAGTTGGTTTGATAGTCCGGGATGGCTCCGACCTGCCGCAGTTTCTGCGTGATACCCTCCTCGGTGGCGGGCTTGACGATATAATGCCTCGCGCCCAGTTCGATAGCCTTGAGGACAGTCGACCGGTCCTTGTAGCAGGTGCACATGACGATCTGGAGCGAGCGGTGGAGCGGGGACTCCCGGATCTGTTCCAGGACTTCCAGGCCGCTGACATCGGGCATATTGATGTCGAGAAAAACGAGATCATACCGATGACCGCGCGATTTCAACAACGTGAGGGCCTCCTGGCCGCTTCCCACGGACGTAATCTGGTGCTCCGGCCATTTGGCGAAAATAGCCTCGAGTAGGTCGCGATGGATCGCTTGGTCGTCAACGATCAGGATTTTCATGGTGGATGGGAGCACACGGAGGGTATCGACATAACCCAGTCGAGGTAAAGGGGCAAGTATCGCTTGCCAGCCGGCCCCGCAGGCACGAAGGTCTGCATCAAATGATCCCTGCTCCGCGCACCGTCGCCATCGTTGGCCGCCCTAATGTGGGCAAGAGCCGCCTGTTTAATCGACTGGCACGCAAGCGCATATCCATCGTCCATGACATGCCGGGCGTCACCCGGGATGTCGTCAGCGCCGAGGTCAAGGACGGCGGCTACACTTTGCTCGACACCGGCGGCCTCGGTCTGACCGGCAGTGACACACCGGCGCGCATCACCAAAGCTTCGGAAGAACAGGTGGGATTTGCGATCGAGGCGGCGACGGTGATCCTCTTCATCGTCGATGCCCGGGAAGGGGTTACCGCACTCGATGAGCGCATCGCGCAATTGCTGCGCCGCAGCAAGAAGGGCGTGCTGCTCGTCGCGAACAAGGCGGACAGCGGGAAGGAGAAGATCGTGGAGATTCACGAGTTTTTCAAACTGGGCTTCGGCGAGCCTTTCTATCTCTCGGCGGAACATGGCAACGGCGAGGCGGAGTTGCGCGACGCCATCCTCGCAAAGCTCGGCCCCGCGCAGGAGGAAACCGCCCTCGACAAGGAGCGCCTGAGCATCTGCTTCGTCGGCCGCCCCAACGTCGGCAAATCCTCCCTCAGCAACCGCCTGCTCAACAGCGACCGGCTCATCGTCAGCGACCAGCCGGGCACGACGCGCGACGCCGTGGAACTGGACTTCACCTACCACAGCCGCGAGGGCAAGCCGTGGCCGTTCCGCCTCATCGACACCGCCGGCATCCGCGCCGCCACCAAGCTGTCCTCGTCAGTCGAGTATTTCTCCCGCCTCCGCTCGCTCGAGGCCATCCACAACGCCGACGTGGTGTTCATGGTGCTCGATGCGATGGACGGTGTGACGCAGCAGGACCAGGCCATCGCCGGCGAGATCATCAAGGCGGCCAAGCCCATCGTCATCGTCGTCAACAAGTGGGATCTCGTCCACCAGGCGTTCAACAAGCACGAGGTCGACAAATTCAAGACCGAGCGCGAATACCGCGAGAACTACGAGAAGACGCTGTTCGAGAAACTGTTCTTCACGCCCGGCGCCCCGGTGATGTTCGTCTCCGCCCTGACCGGCCACGAGATCACCCGCATGCTGAAGTCCGCCCGCGCCCTCGACCGCCGGCTCGACACCAGGATTCCGACGGCGAAGCTCAACGCCGCCATCATCCGGCTGGCGGAGCGCACCCCGCCGTCCAGCACCTACAACATCCGTTTCCGCATCTACTACGCCACGCAGACCGGCAGCCGGC
>JAYVZM010000011.1:0-2834 GCA_043783345.1 Verrucomicrobiota bacterium | reverse complement strand
GGCGGTTTTCTTCAATCCATCCGGTGTAGAGATCAGGGCGGCGTAGTCCGCACATTTGACCTCGCGGAGATTTCGCTCCGTCGCCGCCCGGAGATGCTCGTGTCGGCCCGTGATAAAGATGACCTCCACTCCAAGGCGTCGCGCCAAGCGGTAGAGATCGCGGACGGGCTCGATGACTGGATCCTCTCCCTTGGCCAGCCAGGCATCCCATGCGGCATCGCTGCCGCCCAAGTCTTCAGCCAACATGAAAGGCAGGTTCGACAGAAGAGTCTCATCCAGATCGAACACGACCGCCAGGCGCTCCCCCGATGATCGCCGCGCGGCCCGCTCAGTGAGCCACGCCTTGGCCTGGCTCGATACCGAGGTGATGTCGCGCAGGTATTCGCCGGAGTCCACATAGCGGCGAATCTCGTTCTTGTGGTGATCGAGGTTGGCCGGCTCCGCCGCCCCCGCTCCGGTGACCAGCGAGAAAATTGCCGCCAGCACGGCGACACCCCACGACGTGCACCGGGTTGATGTTATGGTTCGAATGGTGGTCGCCGATGTCCTCATCGGCGATAAGCGTCGGTGGGGACACCCACGCCCACCCGAATGCACAGGCTCGACTGAGCGCCCCGAAACTGGATCCGCCAACCTCATCACTTCTTCTCCGAATGGGGCGCCGGCGCTTCCGCAAACGCCCACACCCGGTGCACGGACGGTAGCTTCTGCAGTTCCGCGACCGCCAGCGTATCGACGCTCGTGGAACTCACGTTGATCCACTCCAGTTTCTTCAATCCCGCCAGCGTTCTGACACCCTCGGAAGATACGGCGGTGCGCGAGACATCCAGCACCCGAAGATTTGGCCACGTCGCCACGGACGCCATCGCGGCATCGGTGATCTTCGTCCGCGACAACTCCGCCTCGACGATGAGGTCGGCGAACGGAGCGAGCTTCGCCAGCGCCGCGTCGTCACAGCGCGTCGGCGCACTGGCGGTGCGAACCACGAATCCGTCGGTTGCCACGCGTGAGCGCGGCACCAGCTTGAGGCCCAGCGCGCGGGCAACCGCTTCGGCGTCCGCCAGCCTCTCCCGATAATCCGGCGCCGCGGGCGGTTCGATCACCGCGAGCACGAGTGCCGGCGCATCAAAGGCATCAACCGCCGGCGCGCCGGCCTGGATCCATTTCTCCAGCACCGCAATCTCCTCCGGCGCGAGCAGCGGCTTCCCGTCGGAGGGCATCACATCCTCATCCGTCGCGGGCAGCGTGATGCGATGGTAGATCTCGCTCGCCTTGGCGTCGCCCGGCTTGATCACCGCGCCGCTCTTGGCGCCCTGCAGGATTGCCGCGTAGCTGTCGAGGCGCAGCTCGGCCTTTTGCTTGTCGGCGCCGTGGCAGCCTGAGCAGTTGCGCTCCAGGATCGGCGCGACCCGACTGGCATAGGTCGCCGACACGGCCGACGCGTCAACCGCCGCCACCAACCCGATCATCACCACAAACGTCGCGCGCATCTCAGACCAGGATATCCCGAATGACGCGCGCCGGCAGGACGCCGGTCAGCCGCTGATCCAGACCCTGGAACTTGAACGTCAGCTTCGAATGATCGAAGCCGAACTGGTGCAGGATCGTCGCGTGCAGGTCGCGGATGTGCACCGGGTCCTTCACGATGTTGTAGGAGAAATCGTCCGTCTCGCCGTAGCTCGTGCCGCCGCGGACGCCCGCGCCGCACATCCACATGCTGAAACAACGCGGATGATGGTCGCGGCCGTAGTCGTCCGGCTTCAGCGTGCCCTGCGAATAGACCGTCCGGCCAAACTCGCCGCCCCAGATCACCAGCGTGTCGTCGAGCATCCCGCGGCGCTTCAGATCCGTGATGAGGGCCTGCGACGGTTGGTCGGCCTCGGCGGACATGCCCCGCATGTTCTTCGGCAGCGTGCCGTGATCGTCCCAGCTCCGGAGAAAAATCTGGGAAAACCGCACGCCGCGCTCGGCGAGCCGCCGCGCCATCAGGCAGTTGTAGGCAAAGGTGCCGGGCTCCTTCGCCTTCGGCCCGTAGAGCTCCCACGTCGAGGCCGGCTCGTCCGAAAAATCCGTGAGCTCGGGCACCGACGTCTGCATCCGAAACGCCATCTCGTATTGGGCGATGCGGGTGTTGATCTCAGGATCGCCAACGCGCTCGAAGAGCTGGCGGTTGAGATCATTCACGCTGTCGATCACCGCGCGGCGCACGTCGCGGGTGATGCCCTTCGGGTCCTTCAAATACAGCACGGGTTCGCCGCCGGCGCGCAACGCCACCGCCGCATGCTCCGGCGACAGGAAGCCGGACGACCACAGGCGGTTCGACAGCGCCTGGACGTTCGCGCGGATCGGAATCTTCGAGGTCATCACGACAAACGTCGGCAGCTCCTCGTTCATCGCACCGAGACCGTAGGACAGCCACGAACCGAGCGACGGCTTGCCCGGAAACATGTTGCCCGTGGTCATCTCGAGGATCGCGGGCTCGTGGTTGATCGCCTCGGTGTAGAGCGACTTGATGATGCAGAGCTCGTCGGTGACCTTCGCCAGGTGCGGGAACAGCTCGGACATCCAGAGGCCGGATTTCCCCTGCTGCGAAAATTTCGCGAAGCTCGGCGCGATCGGCAGCCGCGCCTGGCTGGCCGTCATGCCCGTGAGCACCTGCCCGCCGCGCACCGACTCCGGCAGGTCCTTGTCAAACATGCCCGCGAGATGCGGCTTATAGTCAAGCGTCTCGAACTGCGACGGCGCCCCCGCCATGAACAAATAGATCGCGCGCTTCGCCTTCGGCACAAAATGCGGCCGCTGGTCGGGCAGCCCGCCGGTCTCTGCCAGCAACT
>JAYVZM010000010.1:0-2836 GCA_043783345.1 Verrucomicrobiota bacterium | reverse complement strand
GTGTTCGAGCGCACGACCTTCAACGGCTTCCTCAGCGGCGTCTCGGTGTCGGGCGACCGGTTCTTCTACCCGAACCCGCTCGCCTACGACGGTGCGGCGAAGAACAACCACGGACACGCGGGCCGCGCACCCTGGTTTGGTTGCGCCTGCTGTCCGCCCAACCTGATGCGCACGCTCGCGTCGCTCACCGGGTATTTCTACGCCGTGCGCGACGACGCGCTCTATGTGAACTTCTACGCGCAGAGCGAGGGCGAGGTGAAGGTTGCCGGCACAGCGGTGAAGCTCACCCAAGCGACCGATTATCCGTGGTCGGGCGGGGTGAAGCTCACGGTGGCGCCGGACAAGCCCGCGAGGTTCACCCTGCGGCTGCGCATTCCCGGCTGGGCGCAGGGTTGGCCGGTGCCGTCCGATCTTTATTCCTACACGGGCCTCGGGTCCCCGGCCTGGCGGGTGACAGTCGCCGGGGCGGCGGTCGCCGCTCCGCTTGAGCATGGCTATGTTTCGATCACGCGGGAGTGGCGGAGCGGCGACGCGGTGGAAGTCGATTTCCCGATGCGGGTGCGCCAGGTGGTGGGCCATCCCAACATCGCGGCGACCCGCGGGCAGGTGGCGCTCGAACGCGGGCCGGTGGTGTATTGCGTGGAGGAGATCGACCAGCGGATCGCGCCGGGATCCCTCGGCACGCCGTTGAGCATCACGACCCGCTGGCAGCCAGCGTTGCTGGGGGGTGTCACCGTCCTGGATATCAAGGGCCATGGCACCCCGCCGCTCACGGCGATCCCGTATTTCGCCTGGAACAACCGCGGGCTGGCGCCGATGGCGGTGTGGCTGCCGCGGGCCGCGCCGTAGGCAGCCCGCTTGCTGGCGCGGCTTGGGCGCGACAAGCTGCTGGCCTGTCCAAACCGATTTGCGGACACTCGCCGGCACTCCGCGCTTGCGGCATTTTCCCGGGCGGGAAAACGCGGGCATCCCCCGTGAAGTTCCCGTGGATCGTTGTTTCCCTTTTGGCCGCCCCGCGCCATGCCCGGCGCGGAGGATTTCCGCCATGGCCAGCCACCCCAGCCGCAGCGCGATGCCGCGCTTTATGTGCCGGACTTGGCCGCGCTGGCGAAGCCGGCCTCGAGCGAGTTGCGCGAACTGGTGTGGAACGGTTCAAGGCGGACAAAGCCGGCCTGCTGGCCTTCTACTCGGTGCCCGGGTCGGGCCTGCACTTGCGCCGGCTGAAGGAATTTTACCAGGCCTGGCGGACCCGGCTCGAGCAGATGCCCTACGACAAGCCTTGAAGTAGGTGTAGCGGCGCTCTATGAGCGCCCGACGGTGGTCATAGACCGCCGCTACAGGTGGCTGCTGATTCACCCGGCCCGCTGGCGGTTTAGTTCCAGCAGCCGCGCGAGCCGCTCGTCGTCGGTTTCGTCAGCCGGCCAGCCATAGACGGCGCTGACGGCGGAGTTGAGCTGGTCCGCGTCACTGCCGCGGACGGCGCGCGCCACCGCGTGACGCTGTTCCTCCTGCGCGGCGCTCAGCGCGCTCAAGGCGGTTGGGGGTGGCCAAGGAAAAGGGTAGGTCTTGAGGGCGAGTGTCGGCGTGCGGCGCGAATGAAACTGGCGCCACCAAAGAGCGAAGGGCCGGGCCTGCAACACGCCGTGCGTGAAATCGTCATCGCGCGCCACGGCCAGCAGGGTGTCGTCGGGGATGATGGAGCTTTCGAACCACCGGAAGCCCGGCGGCTCGGCGCCGACCGGCGTGGCGAGGTAGCGCTCGCGGCGGGCGAGGATTGCGCGGAGCCGGGCATCGGCGTAGGGATTGATCCACCAGCCGTCGCGATCGGATCGCACGCTGCGGTAGAGGTGATGGAAGGGATGTTCGTAGAGCGAGGCTTCGCGTTCGCCCATGCCGGCGGGGAAATCGATCTGCCAGAGCAGGCCGGGATGGCGCGGATCGGCCGCGGTCACCAGCCGGCGCAGGACATCGGCGTTGGGTTTGCCGTGCGGATTGCGCGTGCCGAGCATCCGTTCCGCCATCTTCAGCGGAATGCACGCCGCCACGGCCATGCGTTCGCCGACGAACGCCAGGCCGGCATTCTCGGGGAGGGCGCGCGGAGCGGGATGAGCCATGACTTACTAGGACTCCGCGCAGGGAACGGTGCAAATGAATTGGCGGAATTTAAACGGAGGTGGACCATTGGTCCCGCGGGTTGCCGGCCACGAAGCCCATGCCTCGCGGGACTGGTAGTCCCGCCTCCACTCGCCGCTCAATCGTTGAACGTGACGCGCGGGTTCGTCTGCAGGAAATCGGCGATGGCGGTGGCGAAGGTCGCGCCGAACTCGGCACGCTTTTTCTCGCCGATGCCGGTGATGCCCTCCATCGCCTCGACCCGGGTCGGGTAATCGCGGGCCATCTGGCGGAGGGTGGCGTCGCCGAAGACGACGTAGGCGGGCACGTGGCGTTCGTCGGCGAGCTGCTTGCGCAGAGTGCGCAGACGCTCGAAAAGAATCTCGTCGCACGCGATGTCGCCTTCGCGGCGGAAGACGCGCTTCGCCTTGGGCAGGTTCATGGGCTTGGTGAGCGTGATCGGGGCGCGGGAGCGCAGCAATTCGCGGCCCTCGGGGGTGAGCTCGAGCGTGGCGAACTCGCCCTCGGCGACGGCCACGTAGCCGAGCCGCATCAGTTCGCGGCCGACCGCCGCCCAAGCGGGGCGGGAGAGGTCCTGGCCGATGCCGTAGGTGGTGAGCCGGTCGTGGCCCCAGCGGCGGATCTTGTCGGTGTCGGCGCCGGTGAGCACCTCGGTGAGGTGGTTCATGCCGACGCTGAAGCGGCCGTGCTGCGCGACGCGGTA
>JAYVZM010000009.1:0-7361 GCA_043783345.1 Verrucomicrobiota bacterium | reverse complement strand
GATGTCGGGCGACTGCTTCGTCAGGTAGTTGTTGATGAAGACGGTGTCCGCATGAAACACATCGTCGATGTTGACGTAACCGATCTCGCGGATGGCCTCGCGCACGATCGACTCGTAATTGAGCTTGGCCTTCGTGGTGATCTCCCCGGCGAGGATGACCATGTTGGATTTCACCATGGTTTCGCAGGCGACGCGGCTGGTCCGATCCTGCGCGAGGCAGGCGTCCAGGACGCTGTCGGAGATAAGGTCAGCAACTTTGTCGGGGTGGCCCTCGCCGACCGACTCGGAGGAAAAGACGAATGATTTTGCCATAGGGATTGCTCCAAAAAGACCGGTATTCGCGCGGGTGCAAGGAGAATATCAACACATACGCATTTCATGATACGTAGCGATGCGATTGCCGGTGAAATATTTTCAGCCTGGGACCGATTGTGCCGATAGTTCTGCAAATGCCTGTGGCCGAGCCGTGCTTTGGACAAACGCCTGACCCGAAGAATTTCACGGTTCTTCTGCGGCGACCAGTGCGCTTTTGTAGGAAACAACCGCGCACTTAGCTGATCATGTTCCTGCGCCCTCAGCCTCAGTCACCCCGCCCGTTGCTCGGAAAGAGGGAGCGTCGCACCTCAATTTTTTTCGGGAACGATTTCTGTGGGTCCCACGATGAGGACTTGCGCAATTCTTTGCTTGGGGCTAATCGCATGGTCGTTATCGATTCGATCGGCGACGGCGAACGGACCGCTTGAATCACTTCCATGCCCGACACCCAAATTCTCGATCCCGACGCCATTGAGTCCCTGCGGGCTCTCAGTCCCGACACAGACGCATCGTTCCTGCGCGAACTGATCGAGATCTATCTGCAGGATACGCCGGAGCGCATGGCGGAATTGGAAGCCGCCTTGGCGAAAGGTGACGCCCACGCCATGATGCGAGCGGCGCACACCATCAAAGGCAGTTCCAGCAACTTCGGCGCCAACAAGCTCGCGCAGATCTCCCTCGAAATCGAACTGCACGGGAAAGCGGGCAATTGCTCCCCCGCCATTTCTATTTTGCCCGGTCTCAAGACCGAATACGCCCTTGTCGCCCAGGCGCTGAAACAGCTCATCGAGAGCAAGTGAGCTTCGGCCGTGCTCCGCTCCGTCATGCTCCTTCGCCGCAGTTGGCCTCTCCCTCTGTTCGCTCTTCTTGCCCTGCCCGGTCTGGCTTTGGAGTGGAAATCCGAGACCGTATCGGTCACCACGTCGCCGTTCCAAGCCACCCAGGACGTGGTCTTCGAGTTCAAGAACACCCGGTCCAAGCCGGTCGCGGTGCTCGACGTGCAGACCAATTGTGACTGCCTGGCGGCCGACGCCGACCGGCAGGTTTACGCCCCGGGGGAGACGGGCACGATCAAGGCCCGCTTCACGGTGGGAGACCGCGCCGGACGCTACGAACGAATCATCTCCCTGATCACCGATGAGTCGCCCACCCCGGTCCGCCTGATAGTGCGGATCGACGTTCCCGAGATCGCCATGCTCACCCCGCGCAGCGTGGTCTGGCTGGCCAACGAGGACGCCAATGAAAAAACCGTCGAGCTCACCGCCGCAGCCGGCCTCGAGATCACCTTCACGGAAGCCCTGGCGACCAACGACGCCTTCACGGCCAGCCTCGAGGCGGTGGCCGCCGGCACGCATTACCGGCTGCACCTCAAACCCCGCACCACCAGCCAGCCCGCGAGCGCCGCCATCCGGGTTTCCGGCCGCGACAAATCAGGCCACGCGGTCATCGTCAGCGCCTACGCCAGCGTCGAGTGACCTTCAGCGATAGAGCGCCGTGACCGGCGTGGCGGTGAGCACATTGTATTGGCGCATCGCCAGCCGCCACCACTCCGAGAGCTGCGCCGCCGGCTGTTTCCAGAGCTGCTCGTGCAGCCAGATCATCGATTCGGCATCGAGCAACAGCGCCATTTTCTCCCGGTGCGTCAGCGTCGCCGGGCCGTCGGCGAGCAGCCTTTTGCGGAGCCCGACGAAATAGGTGCGCACCGCATGGCTGCCCTCCCGCTGGCGGAGCAGCGAGACGTGCACGGCGTTTACATAAGGATCCAGCACCGCCTGCAACAGGCCGTAATCGCCCCGCAACTGCGGGATGGGCTGCATGAGCCGGTAGCACTCCTCCATGTGCTGGCGCAGGCGCTCCAGTTCACGGGGCGGCTGGGTCTCCTCGGGGGTGAGAAACAGGCCCAACTCCCGCGCGCGCCGGCCGAAGCTGGCCTTGCCGAGGAAAATCGACAGGGGCGCGGACAACACCAGGCCCGCGATCACCGGGCTGAGCCACCAGAAAAACGCGGGCACGAGGATGAAGGCCGACACGCCCCAGACCACCCCGAACAACATCTGCGTCGAATGGGTGATGATCGCCTCCCGCCAGTCGGTGTCCTCGCTCGCCTCGCGCTTCTGAGCGACCCACGCCACCCCCTGGCCGAGGAGGATGTAGAGCACGAATTTCGCATGGAACATCATGTTGATGGGCGCGAGCAGCGTGGACACCATCACCTCCAGCAGGACGCTCAGGACCAGACGGAAAGCTCCCCCGTAGGCTTCCGCCCGGCCGTTCTTCAGCTCGACCACCACGCTGATCACCTTCGGCAGAAAGAGCAGCAACAGGGTGAAAAGAAACAGGGCAAACGCCTCCGGCACCTCCACGATGTAGCCGAACACCGAGATGTGGGTTTCGGAGTGATAAAACACGTATCGGCCGGACATAACCTCCCGGAAGGTGTGAATGCTGCTGATGAGAAGAAAAATCATCCACAGCGGCGAGGCCAGGTAGCCCATGATCCCCTGCAGCAGGTGAAACCGGTTGGCCGGGTGAAACCCGTGTGCAAAGAGCAGCCAGCTGTGCTGCAGATTGCCCTGGCACCAGCGCCGGTCGCGCTTGGCGCTGTCGATCAGCGTCGGTGGTCCTTCCTCGTAGCTGCCGTCCAGATCATAGGCCAGCCACACGCTCCAACCCGCCCGGCGCATCAGAGCCGCCTCGACGAAATCATGGCTGAGAATGCGTCCGCCGAACGGCTCCCGGCCCGGCAGTTCCGGCAGGCAACAGTAGTCCATGAACGGCGCCGCGCGGATGACGGCGTTGTGTCCCCAGAAATTGCTTTCGCCCTGATGCCAGTAATTCAAGCCCGCCAGGAACAGCGGGCTGTAGAGCCGGTTCGAGAACTGCTGCAGCCGGGAGTAAAGCGTGACGCCGTTCACCACCCGCGGCGCGGTCTGCAGGATGCCGACCTTCGGATTGCGCTCCATCATTGCGACCAGCTTCAGCAGCGACTCCGCGGTCATGATGCTGTCCGCATCGAGCACGGCCAGGTAGCGATACTTCCGGCCCCAGCGCCGCAGGAAGTCGGCGACGTTGCCGCTCTTCTTGTTGATCGAGATCCGGCGCTTCCGGTAAAAAATGCGCCCGAAGCCGTTAAGCTGTTTGCACAGCTCCACCCAGGCCACCTCCTCCTGGATCCAGTTGTTGGGATTGTTCGAGTCGCTGAGGATGAAGAAATCGAAATTCTCCAACCGGCCGGACAGTTCCAGCGAGCGGTAGATGACCCGCAGCCCCTCGAAGACCCGGCTGGGATCCTCGTTGAACACGGGCATCACGATCGCGGTCGAGGCCAGCGGCAGGCTGGCCATGCTCTCGCCCTCGATGGAACGGGTGATGCGATAGGGATCGCCGTTGCGGTTGAGCAGGTAGAGCCCCAGCAGCGCCGTGCTGAAACCGACCGCGATGTGCGCGAAGAGAATGACGAACAGCACCAGCACCACCCACTCGACAGCCGTCATGCCGTCGCGCCAGAGCAAGTCGGCCATGAACCACGTCGCGAGGCTGGTCAGCAGGAAGGTGAGGGAAAAAAAGGTGATGCGCCGGCGGCCCACGCGGGCCCGGTCCACTTGCTCGACGGTGAAACCCGGTTGCATGGCTCAGCGCGTGGCGTAGAAGACCGCCGCCAGCACGCCGACGAACGTCGTCCACAGCAGCAGGACGCGCACGAGGGGCAGCCTTTCGATCCGCTCGAGTGTCTGGCCCGCCGCCTCGGTGATGGGGCCGAGGTCGATCTCGCGCGGCACCATGCTTGACACGGCGAGGTCGGGACCGGCCTTCATGGAACTGTGCTTCATGGCCTGCGCGAACTCGGCGGGGATGTTCCGCTCGTTGAGAAAGGCATAGGGCCAGCGGTCCATGGCGTCCGAGAGCAGCAACGCCACCCGGCCCTCGGCCGCGATGCGGTTGTGCGGCAGATCCCTTGCGTCCAGCAATTCGCCAAACCATCCGTCCATCAGGCGGTCGGCCTCCTCGATCGCCAGCGAGGCCGGGTCGAGCGCCGGATTCTGCTCGTGCCGGCGGGCCGCGGCGCCGAGCACGCGCTGGATGAGGCGGCTCTGGTGCAGCCGGTTGTGGAGGCGATGCGCGCGCAGATAATCCTCCACGCGGACGTAGGCGGCGTTCCATTGCTCGAGAGTGCCCGTGCTCGGACGGAAGGTTAGGGATTCCAGAGATAGCTCCATGTCTCTGTCAGCACATGCTGGCCTTTGCGCAGAAAGCAACGGAGTTCCACGGAGGGGACGGCGGGGTCGGGCTTGACTTCAAAGACCACGCGCCATCCGCCGGTGAAACGGTTTTTCTGCACGACCGTGCCTCCTTCCTGCCGGGCACCGGCGCCCACCGTGAGAATCGCCTCGATTTCCGGATCCTCCGGCTGCGCTTTCAGGTAGGGGCTCTCGAACTCCACCACGAACCGGCGCAAGTCCGGCCGGCCCATGACGCCCGCCGTGCGGGTCGAGGTCACGTAACCCGCGGGCGGCCGCCGGCCGGGGTCGGTCAGCCAGTGCAAATTGTATTCGAACTGGATGGGTTCGCCCGCCGGCGGCAGTTGCGCGGGCACCCAGAAGGCCACGATATTGTCGTTGGTTTCATCGGCCGTCGGCAGTTCGACCAGCCGGACCGAACCGGGCCCCCAGTTGCCGATCGGCTCCACCCAGGTGCTCGGGCGCTGGTGGTAGTAGGCTTCGAGGTCGTCGTAATGCTCGAACTGGCGGTCGCGCTGCCACAGGCCGAAACCGCGCGGGGATTTGTCCAGGAACGTGGCGAGCCGCACAGCGGAGGGGTTGGTCAGGGGCCGCCAGATCCACTCTCCCGCCCCGGTTTCGATCTGGAGGCCGTCGGAATCGTGCACCTCGGGCCGGTAGTCGTTGCGCGCCCAACCCGTGTTCTCTCCGTGGGCAAACATGCTTGTGAGCGGCGCGATGCCGAAGACCTTGGGATTTTTCCGGCAATACACCGCCGCGCGGACGCGCATCACCGTGTCGCTCCCGGGCGTGATCACAAACTTGTAGGCCCCAGTGACACTCGGGCTGTCCATCAGCGCATAGACCGTGATGGCTTTGGCATCGGCGGCCGGCCGCTCGAGCCAGAATTCTTCGAACAGCGGGAACTCCTCGCCGCCGCTCTCGGCGGTGTTGAGCGCCAGGCCGCGCGCCGACAGTCCGTAACGCATGTCGCGGCCCAGTGCCCGGAAATAACTCGCCCCCAGAAAGACCGCCACCTCGTCCATCTTGTCCGGCTGATTCAGCGGATAGGTCATGCGAAATCCAGCGAAGCCCATGTCCGCCGGGGTCAGCCAGGGTTTCTTGCCGCCGTAGATGAACATCTGCTTGGAAAAATCGATGCGCGAGACCTCCCCGCCGGCGATCTCGTGAAGCTGCACGGTGCGGGTGTAAAGCCAGCCCGGATGAAAAAACTGCAGCTCGAACGGCAGCCGCTCGCTCCGCCACCAGGCGCGGGCGCCATCGAACTGGATCATCCGGTAGTCGTCGTAGTTGAATTTCTGAAACGCCGCCGGCACCCGCGACGGCTTCTCCTTGTAGGGCTGCGCCGCGAGGCTCTTGGCGCGAAACTGCAGCACCTCGAAATCGAACGTCGCATCCGCCGCGCGCAGCACGGCGGGGAGCGCGATCAGCAAAGCACCGCAAAGGAGGAAGCGCGTCTTCATGGGGTCAGAGAAAATAATTCCGCTGTTTCGGGGAGATCGGCAGTTCCACCCGCTCCATCACAGCCAGCAGATCCTCCCAGGCGTCGCGCTTGATTTTTTTGGCCGACGCCGAGGTGAGCCCCTCCTGGCGCAAGAGGTAGGACGGATGGTAGCTCGCTCGCAGCGGTGTCCCGACATAGTCATGCCAGGCCCCGCGCGCCAAGCCCATGGACTTGAAACGGTCCGCGCCCAGCAAACCGTCGACGGCGGTCTTGCCCAGCGCCACCAGCACGCGCGGCTGGATGATCTCGATCTGGGCGCGAATGAACGGCAGGCAATAAGCCATCTCCGCCACGGTCGGCGGCCGGTTCCCCGTCTGCGATCCGTCGGGATTCCGCGGCATTTCGGGGCGCCAGTTGAGAATGTTGCCGATGTAGACCTGGTTGCGCTCGAGTCCCATGGCCTTGATCATGCGGTTGAGCAACTGGCCGGCCCGGCCGACAAAAGGCTCGCCCTGGTCCTCCTCGTCGCCGCCCGGGGCCTCGCCCACGAACATGATGGTCGAGCCGAGGCTGCCCACGCCAAAGACCACTTTCTTGCCCGCATAAACCCGGGCGCGGCATACCTTGTCAGCCAGCACCAGCTCGCGCAGGGCGTTCCAGCGGGTCTGCTTGTCGCCCTCCGGCAAAATGATTGCCGGTGGTTCGCCCAACCCCGCTGCCGTGGGCGCACGGGCGGCCGGCGCCGGTCTGGCTCCGGCGGGAAAAGTTGGCGCCGGTGCCGGCGCGGACGGCGCGGAGGCCGGAACGGGCGCCATCGGCCCGGGCGCCTCGGTCCGGGCCGCGCTCACCACCGCGCGCAACTGCCCGAGACTTTCTTCCGAGACCGAGACGATCCGCTGCCCGCCGGCTTTCAGCCGGCGGAGTTCATCGTTGAGGGCGAGCAGTTGATCGCGAGTGGACATGAGTTCAGGTGGGACGCTGGGCCAGGAGCTTCTCCACATATTTGGCCAGCAGATCGAATTCCAAATTCACGGCGTCGCCGGCTTTTTTTTCCGGCAGATTGGTCACTGCCAGAGTGGTGGGAATCAGCCAGACGGCAAAGGCATCGCCCTGCACCTCAGCCACGGTCAGCGAAATGCCATCGATGGCGATGCTGCCCTTGGAGACGAGGTAGCGGGCCAGGCCGTCGGGCACACGAACGCTCAGGTAGTGGTCCTTGCCGCGAGGTTCCAGCACTTCGATCCGGCCCAGGCCGTCGATGTGGCCGGACACGAAATGCCCGCCCATGCGGCTGTCGGCGCGGAGGCTGCGTTCGAGGTTCACCGCCGCCCCCGGGGCCAGGTGCGCGAAGTTCGTCAACCGGC
>JAYVZM010000008.1:0-7365 GCA_043783345.1 Verrucomicrobiota bacterium | reverse complement strand
CTGCCCGACGAGATCCCCGCCTGCGCTGAGGGAAATGTTCAACGCAGGGCAACCGGACCGGGGTCTTTTTCCGGCTGGAACCGACGGCCTCCGTCCGTGTATAATGTCGCCATGGATCCGAAATCCATCGTTTCCGAGATCTGCGATGAAGCCGACGGCTTCCTCGCCGGCGTGACGAGGCCGGCCGAGGCCAAGGCCGGCATTGCGGAGTGGCTGACCATTCACTACTCGATGCTCGCCCCGGCCGACCGCAAGGCGATCGTCGAGCAGGCCATGCGCATCCTGAGCAGCGAGGGCTTCTTCGATCGCGCGGCCGGCTACGACGCCTGACTGTGCCGGTCGGCGGCAGGGGTTGCTGGCAACGGGTGCAGTTGCCACGGCGGCCTTCCCAGCGTAGTAAGGTGGCATGATCTCCTACAAGAATCCCGATCTGAGCCAGCATCCGCCCCGCAGCCCGCGCATCCGTCTCGGCGGCTACGTCGTCCTCCCCCGCATCCTCGACAAGGCCCGCGCCCATCTCGCCGGCAAAACCGGCGAATACAAATGGAACAACCCGCTCGACCAGCGGCTGCTCACGTTCATGGGCATCAAGGCGGAGGATTTGCTGGCGGCGGTGAAAACCGGCAAGAGCGATTCGGACATGCTGGAGTGGGTGAACGCCAACACCCAGCCGCGGCGCCAGCTCTGGGAAATCGCGGCGTGGAGCCACTGGCTGGAAAATCTGGCGCCCGGTGACGCCACCCGGCACGCGACCTTCGCCGAGGAGATCAAGAAGAACTGTCCCCAGCGCGACGACATCCGGCAGCTCTTCGACCGACTCGACCTGGATGATTATGTGACCTTCGGCGGGGAAGCGTAGCCGTCTTATTTGTAGGAGCCTGCTTGCAGGCGATGCGAATACACGCCAACAGACAAAACACTGAATCGCCTGCAAGCAGGCTCCTACAAAAGAACCCAAATCTCCAGCTCCCTCACGGCATCAGCCGCTCGATGCTCCAGCTGCCGCCCGGCTGCCGCGCATAGCGAAATCGGTCGTGCAACCGGTTGGGCCGGCCCTGCCAGAATTCGAAGGTGGCCGGGGTCACCCGGTAGCCACCCCAGAAATCCGGCAGCGGCACCTCGCCCTTCAGGAACTTGCTTTTCATCTCGGCGAACTTGGCCTCCAGCAGCGAGCGCGTCGTGATCACCTCGCTCTGGCGCGAGGCCCACGCGCCGAGCTGGCTGTCGCGCGGCCGGCTGAGAAAATATTTCAACGACTCCGCCGCGGAGATTTTTTCCGCCCGGCCGGTCACGCTCACCTGGCGTTCCAGCGGCAGCCAGGAAAAGTGCAGCGCCACCGCCGGATTGGCGGCGATGTCGCGCGCCTTGTTGCTATGGTAGTTGGTGTAGAAGACGAATCCGCGCGGATCGAAACCCTTGAGCAGGACCACGCGGAGCGAGGGCGCCCCGGTCGCCGACACCGTGGCCAGCGCCATGGCGTTGGGCTCGAGCAACTCCGTCTCGATGGCCACGCGCATCCAGGCGTCGAATTGCGCGAAGGGGTCGGGTTGCAGGTCGGCCAGGTCGAGCGACCCGTCCGCGTAGCTGCGGCGTAGTTCTTCAAGGTTCACCCGGGCAGGGTGCGCGGAATCCCGCCCGACCGCAAGCATCGGTCCGGCCCCACGCCGCCGTTGACCCACCGGCAAGTTGTGCTTCCGTGGGAGCATGATCGAGTCTCCCCCCGCCACCTCCGCCCTGTGCGTGCTGCTCGCGTTCAACGCGAACAACCAGCTGGCGGTGCGCCGCGCCGGCACGCGGTTGGGGCACGCGTTTGTCGGCGCCGACGAGGCCATGGCGACGGCGCGACTCGAGGCCAATTTCCCCACGCATACGCCGGCGGCCGAATACTTCACCTGCCAGGTCAACGGACCGGCCTATCGGGTGTTCTTCACCCAGGTGACCGGCACGCCGACGGACGGCGAGGTGGAATTCCGCCCGCTGGAACAGCTGACGGCCGCCCGGGACTCCCTGGCGCCGGCGCTCGCCGCGGTGCTCGACCAGCTGGAGCCCTACCTGATCGAGATTCCCTACCTGCATCTCGGCGAGAACGACTACATCTACAAATTCCGCGTCGAACGGGACCGCAATCGCGACATCTATCAGCAGGACGACGCGGCGCGTTCGCTTTACCAGAGCCGGCTGTGCGAGGCGATCAAGGCGCTGGCCCGGACCAACGAGCGGTCCGCCTCCCGGCCCGCCACCCTCGATTTCGGCGCGGTGCAATACGTCATTCCCAGCCATTTCGGTTTCTGCCTGGGAGTGAAAAACGCCATCGAGCGCGCCTACGAGACGCTGGCCGAGAATCCCGGCAAGCGGGTGTTCATGCTCAGCGAGCTGATCCACAATCCCTTTGTGAACGAGGATCTGCTGCGCCGCGGGCTGCGGTTCCTGCAGACGGACAAGGGTCAGGCTTTCGACACCGGCGGCCGGATGATGGCGGCCGGCGCCGTCCCTGGGGGGAATGACCGCCTGTGGTGGGACACGCTTTCCAGCGACGACATCGTCATCATCCCGGCCTTCGGCGCGACCGACGAGGACAAGAAAAAACTCGTGCGCAAGGGCATCCGCGTCGCCCAATTCGACGCCACCTGCATGCTGGTGGAAAAAGTCTGGAAGGCCGCGCGCGCCTTCGGCCGCGAGGGCTTCACCGTCGTCATCCACGGCAAGAGCGAGCACGAGGAGACGAAGGCGACCTTCTCCAACACCCGCCGGCACGCGCCCTCGATCATCATCCGCAACCTCGACGAGGCCCGGCTGCTGGGCGACTACATCGCCGGGCCGACGGAGGAGAAACGCGCGGCGCTGCTGCAGCGCTTCGCCGGGCAGCACACCCCGGGCTTCGACCCGGCGCGGCATCTCGACCGCTTGGCGGTGGTGAACCAGACCACCCTGCTGATGAACGAGACCGCCGCGATCATCGACTATTTCAAATCACTTTTTGTCGCCAAGTATGGCGAGGCGGACGGCCCGGGCCATGTCGGCGGCGCCGGCAAAAAGGACACGCTGTGCTACGCAACGCAGGTGAACCAGGACGCCCTGCAGCGCGCGCTCGCCGAACCGCTCGACGCCGCCTTCATCCTCGGCGGCAAGAACAGCTCGAACACCTACCAGCTCTACCGCTTGTGCCAGCAGAAGCTCGGCAGCCGCGCCTTCTTCATCCAGTCGGAGGCCAACATCCGGTCGCGTGATGAGATCGAGCATTACGTGTTTCCGGCCGCCAGCGCTGGCAAGAGCGGCCACATGGAGGTGCATCCCCTCTGGCCCGGCGACGATTCGCCGAAACGGGTCCTCATCACCGGCGGGGCGTCCTGTCCAGACGGGCTCGTGCAGCAGGTCGTCATGAGGATCAACTCCTTCTTTCCCCCGCAACGAGTGAACAGCATCGAGAGCGTGCTGGCCCGGCTGGGCGGGTGACCCGGTTCAAAACCGGATCGAGATGCCGCCCCGGATGCCGACCGAACTCCCGATATCGATGTTGGCGATCCGGCCGCCGACCGCCTGGTTGTAATCGCTCAGTTTCTGGGCGGTGAGACCCCCGAACAGCCCGGTGCTCTCATTCGCGGCCCACTCGAAATTCAGGTCCGCGTAGTAGCCGCTGATGAATTTACTGGCATCGCTCTGCGTGGTGCTGGGGGTCGTGCTCGTGGTGCCGATCGCCGGGATCTCGAACGACTCCACGACCGAATAATGGGTGCCGGAGTAGGCGCCCGCCAGGCCGAGGCTGGCGTTGACGCCGAAACGCTCGGTGAGCTGGGCGCGCATGGAGGGGCCCACCTTCACCATGAAATACGCGCCTTTGACCTGCCACTTGCCGTGCACCGTGACCGGGCCCGCGTTGTCATTGGTGTCGTGCGCGTCGGGCACGGCGCTGATCGGAACCGTGGTTTCTTTCCCGTTGGTGACCAGAACAGTGACTCCATCGGTATCGAGCAGGTCGGTGCGGGACGGCGCACTGTAGGCCGTGGTGACGACGCCGGTCGTGCTGTCCGTCCTGCTGGTCAAATCGGGGGCGGGCTGCCCGTGCAGCGAATAGAAATCGGTGCTGGTGACGAGCGTGGAACGGACATCGCCGGCGACCTTGTTGTTGATGTCATTGATCGAAATGCCGGTGAGGAAGCTCCATTGCGTGCGTCCGGTGATCTTGCCCAGTGCGTGGGAGAACTGCAGCTCGATGCCGGCGGTGGCTCCCTGCTTCTTGGAATAAGCGCCGCCGTCACTCGTCGCGCGATAGCTGCTCATCGCAATAAATCCCGGCCGGACGGTCGCCTGGTCCGCCGAACCATAGCCCCATACCCGAGTGAGTCCGGCGGTGTAACTCACGAAATCGCCGTCGACCACCACCCGGTCGACCGTGCCGATGACATTCCCGTCCGCGTCCGTGACGTTGCTGGTCTGAATGTGCGTGGGGAGGTAATGCTGGCCGGGAGTGGAGGTCTGGATGCCGTCGGCGTCCTTTTCGTCGCTCCGCAGCCCGTCCACGTTCACGACGCCGTTGTCGTAGGTCCGCTGGACGGCACCGGCGTCCTCGTGCGCCACGGGGTTGCGAAAGTCCACGGTCCCAAGATTGGAGAAGTTGACCTTGGCGCCGGAGCTCAGCACGCGGAAACCCACGGTGACGGTGTTGCGGGGCAGATAAATTTCGGCCTGTTCGCGCGCGAGGGCTTCGAGCCGCTGCTCCTCCGCGGAACTGATCTCGTTCTGGGCATGCAGGATCGCCGGAGCGGCCAGCAGGGCGAAAAGAGCGGAGGTTTTGAGCGAGCGAAGGGTCATCGTGCGGATGGACATAGGGGCGGGGTCAGCAGTTGGAAAGGTCAAATTCAACAAGGTTCCATCAGGCCTTTTCCATCGGTTCCTGGGGTTCCGCTTTCAGCAGGCCGGCCTTCAACATCGCCCGTTTGACATCCTCCGCCTTTTGCTCGAGCTCGGTCTCCCGCTCCTGGTGGGCCTGCATCTTCTCGAAGAGGGAGGCTTCGCTTTGTTCGAGAAACTCCTCGCGCTCCTTGAGCGCCGCGCGCTGCTCCTTGATCGAGGCCTCCTGGCGGTCCAGCTCCTCCTTGAGCTTGCCCAGCGCGGCGATCTCCTCGGGATTGACGGTCGCGTTGGCCTGCACCGCCGGCTGCCGGCGCATCGCGTCGATGACCTTTTCCCGGGCCTGCAACAGGGCCTCGTTCTCCGCCAGGGCGCGGTCGCGCTCGGCGAGCTTGTTCTCCAGGTCGGCGAGGGCCATTTCCCGCTCGCCCACCTTGGTTTCGAGGGCGTGCAGGGCCTTTTCGAGCTCTTCCACCTGCGAGCCGCTGAGCATCGATTTGCCGGCCCAAGGCGGCTGGGACTGCGACATGATCGCCCCGATGGATTTCCGGGCCTCGGCCGTAACCTGGCTGGCCTCCTGCGCCCGTTGCAATGGACTGGCGCGCCGGGGCAGCACCAGGGGTTTTATACCGCTGCCGGGCTTGATGGGGAATTTGACGCCGCCGGGCGGGGGAAAGGGAGCCTTCGACACCGGGGGTTTGCCGGGCGGGCGAAACGGGGGCGTCGAAGGCGAAGGCACCCCGGAGGATGGCGGTTGATTTTCCACAAGGGAGGGAGAGTAGCAGGATCAGCCCTTGCCGAAAAGCCGCGAAAAGAGCCCGCGCTTCTTCTCCGCGACGGGCTCGGTGCCCGCCGCCGGCTTGACGCTGGCCTGCAATGCCACGGTGGCGAGCCGCACGGCGATCGCCTCGCGCGCCGGATCGTTGAGCACGACAAAATAGCGTTCGTAGGTCCCGCCCTCGGACAGGTGCTGCAGGAAGGCGGCTTTCTGGTCCTTGAACCAGTCCAGCGCGGATCCTACGGCGATCCGCATCATGGCCTCGTGCTTGTCGGCCTGCTCCTTGGTCATCAGCTTGGCGGCGGCCGCGTCGGCCGGGCCGAGCCTGGCTCCGTAGAATTTGGCGAGGGCCAGTTGATCGGCGCGCGGCAGCCCGGCGGCGATGAGCCCGAAGGCCTCGGCCAGATGCAGGCCGGTCGAGCCCTTGCGGTAGGGCAGAAACTGGGCGATGCCCTCCTCGTCCCCATGAGTCAGCGCGTTGAGCGCCGTGCGGAAATCACCGCCGAGCACGACGCGCGTGGACATCTGCTGGCCGAGATTGGCGAATTCACCGATGGTCTTCACCCCCTCGTTCGCGCAGACGATGCGCGTGCCTTCGCTGAAATTCGCCAGCACCATCGGAAAGCTTTCGGGAATGCCCAGCCGGGCCAGGGTCTTGAGGATGGGATTCTCCTTGGCCGCGGTCACCTCGACTTGCGCCACCATGTCGCCGAACGGATCGTCGAAGGCGAGCGTTTCCTTGAGGATGCCGATCAGGTGGTCGGCGCGGTCGGCTTTGCCGGCGATCTCGGGCATCATCAGCAGTTCATCGTAGGTGAAGTCGATGTATTTGGAGGGCCTTTCGTCCTCGCCCTTGTGCGGCCATTCCTCGGTGTCGAGATTCTGCGCGAGGCTGACCAGCGAGGTCTCGGCCATGATGGAATGGTTGAACTTTTTGCGAATCTCGTCCCATTCGCTGGAACTGAATTTAGCCATGGTCGTGGTCTCCTGGTTGGAGGGTCTCAGTGCGGAGCGTTCTCGATGATCTCGTTGGCGAACTTGAGGTAGTCGTTGGAGACACTGTCCTCGTCGTTGCCCTCGGTGCCCACCAGGAAGACCGGCAGCCCGAGCGTGACGGCGCGCCGCACGATCATCGCGTCGCGGATCAGGGTTGTGCAGATCTTGGCGGCCGGCGCGCAGCCGCGCTTCTGCGTCTTGAATTGATTCAGCCGAAGCTGCATGCGCATCTTCGGCACCTCGATGTCGGTGTTGGTCTTGATGGAGTTGAAGACGATGCCGTAAACCATCGACGCCGGGCCCATCGCCGTCGTGCGGAAGCTGGCGGAGGTCTGCTGGAACCGGACGAGTTTCTCGATCAGCAGCGTGAAACCGATGAGGCTCAGCGCATCGGGATTCGACGGCACGTAGATCTCGTTGGCCACATAGACGCCGTTTTGGGACGCGCGCAAGATGTTCGGCGGGCAGTCGAAGAGAATGAAGTCGTAGTTGTTTTCGATCTCGGCGAGCTGCTCCTGGAAAATCACATACGAAGGGCGTTTGGGGTCCGGTTTGTATTCACCCTCGAGGTCCACAAGGTTGAACGTGGTCGGCACCAGATCGAGGCCGGGCAGAAGTTTCTCACCGTCCTTGCCCTCGACCACGTCCTTGATCACGCAATCCTTCAGCCGCGCCGTGCCCGGATCGAAAATCGAGTAGATGGCGCCCACGCCGGTGGCGTTGATTTTGTTCCAACGCTCCAG
>JAYVZM010000007.1:0-7384 GCA_043783345.1 Verrucomicrobiota bacterium | reverse complement strand
ATGCAGACTGGCCCATCCCGTATTTCAGCAACCCGAATATCTCGGTGCGTGTTACCAGCCGTATGCTCGGCTGGTCGTTCGACTCGGATCTCGGAACGCAGGTGATTGGCCGAGCAGAGACCGATCCCAAGGCGGCCTACAATGCCCGCGTCCTTTCCGACCAGGCCCTGGCGATGAGCAATCTCAGTGAGGAAATCACTTCGCCGGCCATCGGACAGTCGCCGCAAAGCATCTCGGTGGTCAGAGGGCAAAGCATGCAACTGGGGGTGACCGCGACTGGAGGTGGGTTGGCCTATCAGTGGATGAAAGGCGGTGTGGCGATCAGCGGGGCGACGGCGTCCCTTTACTCCAAGACCGCCGACGATTCGGATGCCGGCAGCTACACGGTGGTCGTCAGCAACCTGACCGGAACCATGACCAGCAATGCCGCGACCGTCACGGTGACACAACCACCTCCGCCTCCACCGCCGGCCAACACCGGTGGCGGTGGAGGTGGCGGCGGGGCCGCCAGCCTTTGGTTTTACGGCGGCCTCGGCGTGGTCTGCCTTGTTCGATGGCACCCGGCCCGGCGCGTTGGCCGGAATTTGCAGCGGGATTGATTCTCAGCTCGGCCACGGCGAACCGGGCGGACCGAAGCGGGTGCCGGCGGGGAAGGACAACCCGAAGTCGCGGGCGAGCACTTCCAGCAACTCGTCCGGCGTCGCGATCTCGCGTTTCTCCGCGCGGCCGTCGCGGTGGCGAAGGGTAAATTCCCGGTTGAGCAGGGTGCGGCGCGTGCCATCCAGCCCGGCGCGGGCGACCGACAGGTTCTGCCGGAACTTCGAGGCGGGGTTGGTGCTGGTCCACCAGTTGGCGAGTTCGCGGTCGATGGCGGGCATCTCCTCGCCGGTGAACTCATACACGTCGAGCCATTCGGCCTCGAAGCGGACCTGGTGGAAACAGCGGCCCGCCTCGCGCACGATGCGGCGGGGCTCGTGCGGGGTGGCCTGTTCGCCGTCCTGGTCGAGCCGGAGGGCCGCCGTGAGGGACAGGCCGCCGACGCCGACGTCGGTCAACCAGGATTCACCTTCGAGCTCCACCCGCAGCAACAAATGGGTGCGGGGCGGCGTGAATTCGCGCGGCCGCTGCCAGCGCACGCGCGCGCTCAGCGGCGCGACCTGGAAGCCGAGTTCCCGCAGCGCGAGCAGCAGCAGCGAATTCTGCTCGAAGCAGTAGCCGCCGCGTTTTTCCCGGACCAACTTGCGCTCGACGGCGGCGGGCTCGATGTCGATGCCCCGGCCGAGCAGCACGTCGAGGTTTTCGAACGGGATGGCCGCGGCGTGATGGGCGGTGATCGCGTGGAGCACCTCCAGCGTCGGGGTGCGGGGTCCGCCGTAGCCGATCCGCGCGAAGTAGGCGGCGAGGTCGACGGAATACGGCGCTGACATGGCCGCAGAGTGGCAGATTTTCCCGCAATATGCCACTGGACGGATGACCGTTGCATGGCAGTTGCGTGGAAATTCCACTGCCAGCTGCGGTTTTAACCGGAAATCCGCTCCGGCTTCCCTGCGGTCCGCGATCAAATGGTCCGGAGGGCGAGCCAGCCGTAGGCTCCGGCGTAGAGTGCGCACTCGGCGAGCAGGAGGGCGTAGCCCGTTTTCAGTCGAGGCGTGGTCAGTGCCGGCTGGACTCCGAGCCAGGGCAGCACGCAGGCGCGGCCGCCCCAGAAGAGCGCCGTGGTGCCGCACACGGCGCGGGCCAGAGGGGTGCCGCCGACCAGTTCCGGGGCGAAGCAAAGTGAAAAGAGCCCAAGCACCGCGATCATTGCGCCGATGGAAACATTCTGGGCGAGGGCGAATCTGCGATGCATGGGCGGCAGTTTGTCCAGGCTCGTTTCCCAATCCGGCGGAATGGGCGTGAAGCAGGCCAGCACCAACGTGACAAAGTGAAACCCGCCGGCCAGCCGCACGCCGAGGATAAGAAGGAAGTCCGCCATGGGTTCCCAGCTTGGGCGCTTGCGGCATCACCGACAAGCTTCGCGAACGAACCGGAGCTGCCAGCTTGGGCGGCGCGCGGCCCGCGGGCCGATCAGAAGAAATCGGGTAGGTTTGCGATGAGTTCCTGCTCCATCCGGGCCACGTCGCTCATCATGGGATGGTCGGGATAAAGCCGGCGGGCCAGATCCCAGCAGAGCCAGGCTTTTCCCGGCTCGAAGCCGCGCGCGTAGACCATGCCGAGGTCGTGCAGCGCACCGGCATGATAAGGATTGGCCTGCAACACCTTGAAAAAATGTTCAATCGCTTCGCGCGGCTGGCCGGCCCGCTCAAGCAGGTTGGCGCGCTGCAGGTCGAGCATGTGCGCCTTGACCAGCCCTTCGCGTTTGATCGTGGCGTTCACCGCCAGGTTTTTTTCCGCGGTCGCCTTGTCCGACTGACCGTAGGCCTGACGATAAGCCTGGCAGGCCGGATCGCGGTTGAATGCCTCGTGGTGGCGGCGAATTTCGTCGGTCAGCTGCTCGCCGCTCTGCAGACCGAATTCCAACAGCGCCAGCATGGCATCGAGCGGACGACCCGCCGCGAGAGCGTTGTCGGCGAACGCAATGGTCGCCGTGCGATCGGGCCGGGCCGGATCGCGGGCGGCCTCCTCGGATCGGCCCAGGAGGGCAAAGAGCGGATCGTCGGCATGCGCCGCTGGTTTGGCGCCGGCCGGCAGGATCGAGCTGTCGGTGTCGGCGGCGGCGGATGAAACCAGCCGCAGCGTGGCGGTGGTCCGGGTGTTGGTGTTGTCCCACTTGACGGTGAATTCCCGGGGAACGGCGCCGGTCTCGACCAGGGCGCGCCGGATTTGCGGATGGATGCTGCACGCATAGGCGAGGTAGTTGGCGAACCGGTGCCGGTAGAAAGCCGGCAAGGGCGTGTCGGCGGGGACGAACCGGGCCGCCACCGCGCCCTGATGGCGGAACTCAAGTGCCTCCGCCTGCTTGGTCGTTTCGATCACCGGGACGGGAGAATCGGACGCGCCTCGACGAGACTCCACGTGCAGCGCGGTCTCATTGGCGAACCGGGAAAAGGTTTCACCCCTTTGACCGATCTTTGCCGTCCGCAGCCCGGCACCGATCGCGTTGCGGTTGAAAAGCTCATGCTCGAAGAAGCTCGGCAGATGATAGAGGGAGAGTTCGTTATAAGTAAGCGGGGCCAATTCAAGGATGGTCAGCCGCCGCCCGGCGAAGTCATAGACGGTTTTCTTCCGGTCGTCCTGCACCACGAGGCAGTTCGCGCCCAGCGCGACGACCTGGGTGAATTGGCGGGTTTCGTTGCGCGGGGGTGCCTTGCCGTCGGGGCTGCCGATGATGCGTTCCTCGGTGACAGCAAAGGTCAGCTGCCACTCGGCCGCGGACAGCGAGCCGGTGAACAAAGCGCAGGACAAAAGCGCCAGGATCGGCGCGGGTAGTTCGAGGGTTTTCATGGCGATAATTTATTCGCTGCAGGATTGCGATGATGCGCTCTGTTCACCCCATCGTCGGTCAGCCGGCTCCTCACGAGGAAGAGATTTGCTTCTCCAGTTCGCGGTGATTGGTCTTGCCGGTGCCGAGCTTGGGGATGCTGGTGACGACCTTGATTTCGCGCGGCGCGCAGAGATTGCTCAGGCCCCTGGCGCGGATGGCGGCGCGGACATCGGCGAGCTGCAATTTGGGTTCGTTGGTCACGGCAATGAGTTTCTCGCCCTTGTCCTCGTCGGGCTGCGCGATCACGGCGACGGCGCAGCGGAGGCCGAACTGGGGGAAGGCGCCGGCGAGGGCGTCTTCGACCGCGGTGAGACTGACCATTTCGCCGCTGACCTTGGCGAAGCGCTTCAGCCGGCCGCGAATGTGGAGATAACCATCGGCGTCGACGGACACGATGTCGCCGGTGTCATACCAGCCGCCCAGCGACTGGAACTGAGTGTTGGCCTCGGGGTTGAGGTAGCCCTGCATGACGTTCGGCCCGCGGACGAAGAGCCGGCCGCCCTCCTCGACCCCTTCGACGGATTCCAATTTGTAGTCGAGGCCCGGGACGAGCCGGCCCGCGGACCCGACGCAGGGTTCCATCCGGGTGTTGAGGCTGATCATCGGGCTGCATTCGGTGGCGCCGTAACCCTCGAGGATGCGCACGCCGAACTTGCGGGCCCAGGTGTCGAGGGTGGCGGTCTGCACCTTTTCCGCTCCCGCGATGAGGTAGCGCAGTGAATTGAAGTCGTAGGCGTGAGCTTTGCGGGCGTAGCCGTTGAGAAAAGTATTTGTGCCGAGCAGGACGGTGCAGGCCCGATCGTAGACCAGCGTGGGCACCACGCGGTAGTGCAGCGGCGACGGGTAAAGGAAGGTGTAGCAGCCGCGCACGAGCGGGAACAGCGTGCCGCCGAGCAGGCCGAAGCTGTGGAACAGGGGCAGCGCGTTGAAGAAGCGGTCGTCATCGGTCACGTCGACGAGCGCGATGGCCTGGCGGATGTTGGCGAGCAGGTTGCGGTGCGAAAGCGCCACGCCTTTCGGCACGCCCTCCGAACCGCTCGTGAACAAAATGACAGCGGTCTCCTCCGTGCGCAGCGGCGTGGCGCGCAAGCCGGCGCCGGTTGACAGGGTGTGCCGGAGCAGGGTGAGGAGCTTGGCGAAGCTAGAAATCGCCGGGCCGACCTCTTCGAGATAGGTCAGTTTGATGCCGGCGGCCTCGAGCGGTGCGAGGTTGAGCCGCGCCTTTTCCAGAAACTGACGCGAGGTGATGATGTGTTTCAGCCCGGCGAGCTGCGCGCACTGGAGCATGACGGGGATGCCGGTGGAGAAGTTCAGCATGGCCGGCACCTTTTGCGCGGCCCAGAGGCTGAGCAAGGTCACGGGCTGGGTGTTCACGTTCGGCAGCAGCACGCCGATGCGCTCGCCGGACGTGGGGCCGAACCGGGTGCGCCATTCGACGGCGAGCAGGTCGGCGCCGACCATCAGCCGGCGGTAGGTGAGTTCCTTGAAAGTTATGTCCTCGAGTGCGACGCGTCGGGGGATGTTGGCGGCGGTTTCGGCGACGGCGGCCAGCACGTGGCGCGGACCGAATTCCATTTCGGTTTCGAACTGCTGCAGCGTCATCCGATCGCGCAGCCAGGTGGTCACTTTCGAGCGGGCCGCGGTGTGGGAAACGCTTTCGAACACCGGCGCGGTGAGCGCCGGGCTGAAGTGGGCGGAGACGCGCGGAAACCAGCGCCGCCAGCCCTTGTGCCGCACGAAGCGGCCGCGGCTCGCGCCGCGCAGGTAGCAGGTGATGACCTTGGCGCCGGTCTTGCGAATGAGGAAGCCGGTGCCGTCATAGATCTTCATGAGACTGCCGCTGAGCGTGATCCGGCCCTCCGCAAACAGGACAAGCCGTCCGCCCTTTTCCAGGTAGTCGGACATTTCGCGCAGGGCGTAGGGAGAAGTGTTGTCGACCGGGAAGGTGCGGCGGTTGAGCATCATCCTCCGGTGCAGCCAGCTGGTCTCGGCGGTGGTGGATGAGGTGACGAATTTCCAGTCGTCGTCGAGCAGGGCGGCGAGGAAGAGCCAGTCCAGCCACGAGACATGGTTGGGCACGAGCAACACCGGTCCCGGGGTGTTCAACACGTCGGTGTCGAAGGCCCGAAAGCGAAAGCAAATCCGGGCGATGAGCCGCAGCAGCGTTTTCATGAATGCAGGTCTGCTATTTTCGGATCTCCTCCAGGACGTGGAAATAACGTTCGCTGAGCTGCGGCGCCTCGTGCGGCGACGCCGGCTTGAGATACAGCTGCGCGCCCGCGGCGCTGGTAATTCTGACCGGTTTGTCTTCCCCGAAGCGGTGTCCGCTAAAGGAGATGACGTATTCGGTGATCGGAAACAGCTTGGAGCGGTGCGTGACGACACCAATGATCCTGAAGCGGCTGCCCGCAGGCACCGCACCCAAATCCAAAATACGGTAGCGGGAATAGATCCCCGGGAGAGGCATGATGAGGATATAGTCCACCGCGGCGAATTTCGGCGGCAGCTTGATACCGCGGGCCACGAGGTTTTCCTTAAGTTCGAATTCCCGCCCAATCATTGAGGCGTAAACCGGCGAATCGGTGGAATCGACCTCGGCCAATTGCACGCAAGCAGTCAGGAATACGGTGCAACCTGCCGCCAAAAGAAGCCAGAGCGGGGAGCGGGCGCGAGGCGGTATCGCGCTTGCCGGTAGTGTTTTCATGAGGATGGGTTGTTTCGGCTCAGCTTCAACCAGCTCGCGACCGCCACGACGCCGAGGGCCAGCCCGAGAAATACGCCACTGGGGCTGAGCCCCGTCAGCACACCGGCGAAGACATACACGCCGGCGAGCAGCATGCCGAGATTGTCCATGAGGTTTTGCACGGCGATGGTTTTGCCGAGCTTGTCCGGATGAGATTCGGACTGAAGGGCGGCGTTGAGCGGGATGAGAAAGAGCCCGGCGGTCACACCGGTGGCGATGAGCAGCAGGACGACGGGCACGACAAGATGCAGCGGGCCGAGTTCGACGACGGGAAGGCGCCAGAATCCGAACGAATTGACCGTGAAGAGCAGCGCGAGCATGCCGGCGAGGGCGAAGCCGTAGGCCTGGGTGCGGCGCAGGTCGCCCACCTGATGGAGCTGGCCGGCGAGGATGCTGCCGGCCATGACGCCCACACTGAGCCAGAGGCCGAGCAGGGCGATCTGGGTGTTGTCGGGCAGGTGCAGCACCTCGAGACCCCAGGGCTGGAAATTGATTTTCAGCGCGGCTCCGCAGATCCAGAACAATGCCGTGCCGAGGAGAATCCGGCAGAGCCGCGGCGCGGTCAGCAGGTCGCGCAGATGGCCCGTGAACTCGCCGACGCTGGCCGCGAGCCGGATGTGGGCCTTGTGCGGTGTGGCCGTCATCAGGAAATTCAGCAGCAAAGCGCCGCCGAAGATGCCGCCGATCACGGCGAAGGAGACGAGCACGCGGTCCTTGAACACGTCGGCCAGCACCGAGCCGGCGATGGCGCCGCCGAGGATCGCGACGAGCGTGAGCAGTTCGACCATGCCGTTGGCCTTGACGAGGCGTTCGCGCGGGAGGATCTCGGGGAGGATGCCGTATTTGGCCGGGCCGTAGAAACACGCGCCGACGCCGACGACGAGATAGCCGAAGCCCTGCCAGGTGGGACCGAACCACACGCTGAGCGCGCACAAACCGGTGCCGAGGAGCTTCAGAGCGTTGCCGCCGACCAGCCAGGAGGTCTTGGCGTAGCGGTCGTTGAGGTAGCCGGCCAGCGGGGCGAGCAGGACGTAGGGCACGAAGAGCAGGCTGGTGTAGACGGTGTTGCGGGTGCGCAGCTCCGTGCCGGTAATGGCGCCGGCCCGCTGCAGGTAGGTGAGCTGGCCGACGATGACGGCAAGGATGGCATTGTCGCC
>JAYVZM010000006.1:0-2851 GCA_043783345.1 Verrucomicrobiota bacterium | reverse complement strand
CCGGGCGTAGTGATAGAGGAACGAGGACGTGACCGCGCCATGGCCGAACGTCCGGAAGTTCTTCAGCTCGGCGTCCGCCTGGGGCACGCCCATGTGCGAGCAGATGTTGAGCCGCGCCAGCGGGCCGACGCGATAGAGGCCGTCGACCGGACCGAGCGGCAGGTAATACGGCGATTTGAGGTAGGAGCTTGCCTGCACCGCCTCGCCGATGACCGTGCGATAGTCCTTCGGGTCGATCTGATCGGCGATGGTGCTGCCGCTGCTGTCGGTGAACCGCAGCTTGCCGCCGTGGTGCTCCCAGCCGCCGTCGGGGGCGACCAGGCCCATGAAGAGCGAGGGAAAATTGCCGTAGAGCTGCACCTCATGCTGGTGCGTGCCCAGCACGCGCTTGAACAGGTCGAGCGCGGTGCGGGTGGTGGCGTGGGCCTCCGGCAGCCACGCGCGAATCTTTTCGGCGCCCTCCTGGGTCAGTGCGCTGCGCACGCCGCCGGGGACGGCCCACGCGGGATGGATTTTCTTCCCGCCGAGCACCTCGATGATTTCCTGGCCGAACTGCCGCAGCCGGATGCCGGCGCGGGCGAGGTCGGTGTGGGAGGCGATCAGCCCGAAAACATTGCGCGACGCCGGGGGCGATTCCCAGCCGAGCAGGAAATCGGGCGCGCTCAGGTGGAAGAAGCTCAAGGCGTGGCTTTGCACCAGCTGGCCGAGGTTCATCAGCCGGCGCAGCTTGTCGGCGGCCGGCGGAATGTTGACCGCCATGATCGCGTCGCCGGCCTTCGCCGAGGCGAGCAGGTGGCTGACGGGGCAAATGCCGCAGATGCGCGGCGTGATGCCGGGCATCTCCGTGTAGGGCCGGCCTTCGCAGAATTTCTCGAAGCCGCGGAATTCGACGACATGGAACTCGGCGCCGGAGACGTTGCCGGCGTCGTCCACGAAGACGCTGATCTTCGCGTGGCCTTCGATGCGGGTGACAGGGTCGATGACGATGCGCTGGGACATGGGAGTGGTTCAGCCGAACTTGAGCTGCGACCCCGTGAGGCCGGTCACGGTGCCGGAAAGCACCTGGACCAACAGGGCCTTGATGTGGGCGGCCGGCGGCGGGCAGCCGGGCAGGTAATATTCCACCGCCACGACCTCGTGGACGGGCATCACGCGGGCGAGGAGCGCGGGCACGATGCCGTCGGCCGACGGGAGACGGCGGTTCTCCTGCGCGTTGTCGATGTAGGCGCACTGGAGGACGTTCGTCACGTTGCCGGCGCCGAGTTGGTTGCGGATCGCGGGGACGTTGCCCGTGACGGCGCAGTCGCCGAACGACACGAGCACCTTCGTCCGCGCGCGGATCTTGTGCAGCAGCTCGAGGTTGTCCTCGTTGCAGATCGCGCCCTCGATCAGGCAAAGATCGACGTTTTCGGGGTATTCCTTGACGTCGATGACCGGGCTGTAGACGAGGTCGATCTTCCCCGCGAGTTCGATGAGGAACTCGTCAAGGTCGAGAAAGGACATGTGGCAGCCGGAACAGCCGCCGAACCAGACTGTGGCTACTTTTATACGCTCCATTGTTTTTTCTCCCGGGCGTTGACGATGAATTCGAGTTTCGAGCGGTCGTGCTCCATTTCCCCCGCCGTCGCGCCCTTGTGGAACAGTGCCCCGGTGGGACAGGCCATTACGCACTTGGCGCAGGAGGTGCAGGTTTCCGAGTCGCCCCAGGGCTCGTTAAGATCGGTGATGATGTGCGACGTGGTGCCGCGGCCGGCGACGTTCTTGGTCCCGGCGCCCTCGATGTGCCAGCAGGCGCGCACGCAGCGGGTGCAGAGGATGCAGCGGTTGTGGTCCATGCCGAGGAAGCGGTGCGTGGCGTCCACGCTCCACTGGGGGAAGCAGTAGTCGTAGCGCACATGGTCCATCCCGAGGCTGTAAGCCAGCGTCTGGAGTTCGCAGTGGCCGTTGGACACGCAGACGGCGCAGACGTGGTTGCGCTCGGCGAAAAGGAGCTCGAGGGTCATGCGGCGGTATTTCCGCAGCCGCTCGCTGTCGGTCGTGACCTCCATGCCCTCGTAGACCCGGGTGGTGCAGGCCGGCAGGAGCTTGGAGTTGCCCTTGACCTCGACGATGCAGAGGCGGCAGGCGCCGATGTCGTAGACGCCTTCCAGGTGGCACAGCGTCGGGATGACAATGCCGTTGTCGGTCGCGGCCTTGAGCACCGACGTGTGACTCTCGGCGCTGATGGTCTTGCCATCGATGGTGAGGGTTTTGGCGCTCATCGGTAGATTGTCAGGTTGCGGCGGGTTGGGGCGCGGCGTGCGGGTCAGGCTGGAGCAGCGCCTCGTATTCGGGCCGGAAAAAACGGAGCGTGCTCAGCACGGGGTTGGGTGCGGTCTGGCCGAGGCCGCACAGGCTGGTGTTTTTGACCATGTCGCACAGCTCCTCGAGTTTCGCGAGATCGCGGGCGGTGGCCTTTTTGGCGAGAATCTTTTCCAGCAGGTGGAACATCTGCACCGTGCCGGCGCGGCAAGGGATGCACTTGCCGCAGGACTCCTCCATGCAGAACTCCATGTAGAATTTCGCGATCTCGACCATGTTGGTCTTGTCGTCCATGACGACCATGCCGCCCGAGCCCATGATGGAGCCGAGCTTGGTGAGCGACTCGTAGTCCACCGGGGTGTCGAGGTGCTGCGCGGGGATGCAACCGCCGGAGGGCCCGCCGGTCTGCACGGACTTGATCGTGCCGCCGTCCGGCGCGCCGCCGCCCATCTCCTCGACGATCTGGCGGAGCGGAATGCCCATCGGCACCTCGATCAGGCCGTTGTTTTTGATCTTGCCGGTGAGCGCGAAAACCTTCGTGCCCTTGCTC
>JAYVZM010000005.1:0-2855 GCA_043783345.1 Verrucomicrobiota bacterium | reverse complement strand
ATCGGCCTGCGCCTGGAGCCGCTGGTCAAGCGCGACCTCCTGCGGTTTCACTCGGCGCGGCCCTCGCTCTACGGCCTTGAGATGCATCTGGCCACGATGTTCAAGGAGATCGCCACGTATAAACCCCACGTCGTCGTCATCGACCCCATTACCAGCCTGATGGATATGGGCACCGACTCCGAAGGCAAGGGGATGGTGACGCGACTGATTGACTATTTGAAGGCCGGCCAGATCACCTCGCTCTTCACCAGCCTGACGCAGGGCGGCAAGGCGCCGCAGGAAAGCGAAGCCGCCATGTCCTCGCTCATGGATGCCTGGATTTTGCTGCAGGACTTCGAAGGCAACGGCGAACGCAATCGCGTGCTCTACGTGCTCAAGGCGCGCGGCATGAAGCACTCGAACCAGATCCGCGAGTTCCTGATTTCGGACCACGGCATCGACGTCGTGGACGCCTACATCGGGGTCAGCGGGGTGTTGACCGGTTCCGCCCGCGTGGCGCAAGGAGACTTGGAAAAAGCCGCCGTGCTGGCCAGCCAGCAGGAAGCCGCCCAGCTCAAGCGCGAAGTGGAGCGCAAACGCGCGGCGCTCGAACGGCAGATCAGCGGGCTGCGCGCCGACTACGAAACCGAAGCCGTGGAACTGCGGCGCATCGCCGAACAGGTGGGCACGCGCACCTTCGTGCTGGGCACCGAGCGGGCGGCCTCCGGCCTCCTGCGCCAGGCGGATATCATGGCGGTGGGAATCAAAACCAAGGCAGCGAGGAAAAACACATGAAAACCAAAACAGTGAAACGCCCCGCCAGCGCCCGGCGCCCCTCCGCGAAACCCTGGCAACTTCGCCTTTACGTGACCGGCCAGACGGACAAATCCCTGACGGCGTTGGCGAACCTCAAGAGAATCTGCGAGAGCCACCTCAAAGGCCGCTATCGCATCGAGGTCGTTGATTTGCTGAAGCAGCCCCAACTGGCCAAGGGCGACCAGATTCTGGCCATACCCACGGTCGTGCGCAAATTGCCCGAACCCGTGCGATCCATCATCGGCAATCTTTCCGATACCGGGCGCGTGCTCGTCGGCTTGGATTTGTGTCGTGCCGCCTAACCGGGAGCAACATCCTGAAAACATACAAAACCCGCCGCGCGCCGCTGGCCCTCGTGAACCCCCTGCCCACCCGTTCCACGCGCAAATACATCCTCCGGCTGTTTGTGGCCGGAGCCACCATCCGATCACGCCAGGCCGTCCTGCGCGTCCAGCAACTCTGCGCCGAAGAGCTGAAAGACGGCTGCAAGCTGGAAGTGATCGACATCTACCAGCAGCCCAAACTGGCGAGCGCCAACCAGATTGTCGCGACCCCGACACTGGTCATGGAATTCCCCCGGCCGGTGCGCCGGTTCATCGGCAACCTGTCGAACACCAACGGCCTGTTCGTCGAGTTGGATCTGAGCACCAAAGGTAAAATCGCCCTCTGAAAACTAGCTGGGACTCACCTTGAGGTTTGCCGAAACAGCCACCAATGAAAATCGCCCCCCCCCGGAGAAATACTCACCCGCCGATCCCCAGCTTGCCGGAACGCAGCCTCCTCAGCGCGGCGAAGGTCGGCGAACTCCGCGCGCAACTGGCCGATGCGAACGAAACGCTTCGCGCCATCGGCGCCGGCGAGGTGGATACGGTGGTGGTCACGGGCAAACAAGGCGACCGGGTGTTCACGCTGGATGGCGCCGAGCGCGCCTACCGGGTGCTCATCGAATCCATGAACGAAGGGGCGCTGACGCTGACGGGGGACAAGATGATTCTTTACGCCAACCAGTGCTTCGCCCGCATGGTCAAATGTCCGCTGGAACAGGTGACGGGCAGTTCCTTCCGCCGCTTTCTCTCCCCCGAAGACCAGGCCACCCTCCGGCCGCTCATGAAACGGGCCTTCAGATCCGGCACCAAAATCCAGATGCAGCTCCAGGCCGGCGACGGCTCGCAACTGCCGGTGCAGGTTTCCATCCGGGAACTGCCCGAGGACGGTTCCGACCGCGTGACCATCGGCATGGTGGTGACGGACATGACGGAGTCCCGGCGGATCGAGGAACTGTTGCGGGCCTTGACGCACCGCGTGGTGCAGGTGCAGGAAGCCGAGCGCGGGCGCGTGGCCCTCGAATTGCACGACAACATCACCCAGCGGCTCTGCGCCGTCCTCTTCCGCAGCCAGGCGCTGGCGGACAGCCTTTCGGCGCACGACGGACCCGCGAAGCGGGAGGCGGTGAAACTCCGCAAGATGCTCGGCCAGACGGCCGAGGAGGTGGAGCGCATCTCGCGCAATCTGCGGCCCGGGGTGCTGGACCAGCTGGGTCTGGTTGCCGTCCTGCGCACCACCAGCACGGAGTTTGCGGATCGGACGGGCGTGGCCCTCAAGCTGGCCAGCGTGGAGCCGACCACGCGGCTGCCGGCCGACACCGAACTGACGCTTTACCGCATTCTCCAGGAAGCCTTGAAAAACATTGAGAAGCACGCGCGGGCCCGCCACGTCGGGGTCCGGCTGAGCCAGAAGAGAGCCTTCGTGCAGTTGACGATCGAGGACGACGGAATCGGTTTCGACTCTGCCCAGCAGCCGGCCGGCCGGAAAAGCAGCGGCGCGCTCGGTCTGCTCAGTATGCGCGAACGGGCGGCCTACGTGGGCGGCGTCGTTACGGTCCGGTCCGGCCGCCACGCCGGCACGGAAATCGAGGTGCGCATTCCCCTGCCGCCAAGTGTCCCGGCGGCGGCCTGAGCCGGCGCTTGGTCGAGACGGTGGTCCTTCTTTGCGGGTTTGTAGGAGCCTGCTTGCAGGCGATTCGGAACACCTGTTGACGAATCATGTGCCAGATCGCCTGC
>JAYVZM010000004.1:0-17242 GCA_043783345.1 Verrucomicrobiota bacterium | reverse complement strand
GCCGAATAACACGGGCAGGGGCGTTCCGCCCCTGCCTTTTTCTTCGTAACCGACATCTCGCGGAACATCACCGGTGAAAGCGAAGCGTTGGACAACGCCGGCTTTGGCTGCGGCGCTCGTCATTAATTTGGCGGGATTCGATATCGGGCCAAGCCCGGCCAGCGCAGTCGATCTGTCTCCGGCGATCAAGATCGGCGATTTCACGACTTCCCGCTACTTGTTCGACAAGGCTTACAATCAGTTCATCGCTTCCGGCACCCGCCGGAGAGGCCCGAACCCGACCCGGGATCAGGTGGGGCATTGGTTTCGCCTCTATCTTGCCCAGCAGGTCATCAAGGCCGATCTGGTGGAGCAGAAGCAACTGGATCGGCCGGAAGTGGTGGAGATCACCGCGCGAATGGGCCGCTACATGTTGACGCAGCCCCATGGTCCGCTCTATCGAAAGCTCGGAGGGGCAGATGAAGTTGCCTTTCGGCGCGAGCGCCGGACGCAGATCCTCCGGGAATGTCAATTCACCGCGTTTCCGGAGAACACCGCGCGGCTCTGGATGGCAATCAGCCCGTCGTTCGGCCGGGGAGCGATGCTGCGCGAAGCCGACGTGGCGGACATCGCTTCGTCCATTCTGGCCCGCTACATATTCAACGGCGCCAGCCAACAGCTTTCGGCCATCGATTTTGTCCAGGACTTCCAACAAGGGATCGCGCGAATGGCGCCACGCGATGTCAAAAGCCTGGGTGAACAGATCGAGGACATCGTCATCGCGAAATACGACCTGGCGGAAGCGAGCCGACTTGGTCTGGATCAAACCCCGCAGTTTTTGGAGGATCGTCACAACTTTGCCCTGAACCAGGCCCTCGCGCTTTACGAGAAGGAGGTTCTTTCCAAGCAGGTTGCCATTTCCCCCGACGCGCTTGCGGCCTGGTATCGGGCCAACCATCAGCGTTACGCTTCACCGTTGGAGGTCACGGGAGCGTTGTTCGTCTTTGCGGATCAGGAGAGTGCCCGGCGGGGAATGGCGGCGGGGCTCGGCGTCAAGGATCGCGGCTCGGTGCCCGGTGCCCTCGAAGTGATCGACCCGGTTGAAATCCGGCGGGACGGTCCGCTGCTTTTCCCCGACGTTCCGTATCCGTTCCTGGCCTCGGCACCAAGTGGCGGGAGTTACGGGCCGTTCGGCTACGCGGGGAAATACGCGGTCTTTCTCAAGCGGACCACCGGCGAACTCGCGCCCGTGCCACTTGAACGGATTCAGGATCAGGTGCGCCGAGACCTGTTGCGGGAAAAACTCGACGCTCTCGAACTCGAGGGCTTGTCCCGCAAATTGGACATCGTGCAGGTCCTTTTGGATCTCTCAGTATATAATATCGAAAATCTCTTGCCCCGCTTGCGAACGGAAACCGTCCCGACCCGGCCCTTGCGCGATGAGAAGAAGCCGGCGCAAAACTAGGATCGGGTTTTGTCCGGATGGCGCTCGTATTTCGTGAGTATGCCAAGGGCAAGCGACAAAATATGCGAGAAGCCGCTGCCGCTTGACCCGGAATAGTCGCCAGCGCAAAACACCGTTGCCCGGGTGCAGTTACCGGGGGCGCCGGCGCTGGTGCGCTGCAATTAGAAAGCCATTGCCTTTGAGTCGTCGATCACGACATATTTGATTCCTTCTCAGAGGGCCTACTCCAACCCCAACCTGTAGCCGGCGGCACACCGCGCAGGCGTTTTGGCCGGCTTTCTCGCGTGCGCGCCGCCCCAATCAACCAGCTTTTCTGCCATGATCACACGAGCGCATGCTTTCAAAAAAAAACGGTTGGAAGATCCCGCTGAGCGCCCGGACTGTGTTTTGCCGGGACAGAGCGATTCCGACCTCGGAACCGCCCGGCGGCGAACCCCGGGCCTCGTCGCGCGCCAGATGATTTGGTGCGTCCTGGCGGTAGCCTTGATGGCAGGCTCGTGTCCGGCCGCTGCAGAAACGCAAGCGGCGAACTGGGTTGGCACGTGGGGCACGGCACCGCTGGCCGTGTCGTCGACGAAGGATCAAACGCCGCTGGCCGGCGCCACGCTTCGCCAGGTCGTGCACGTGTCGCTCGGCGGCAACCAGCTTCGGGTGCGGTTCTCCAACGCCTTCGGCACGGAGGCACTGTCGTTTTACGGCGCGCACGTCGCCCGGGCGGCTGCGGCCGGCGGCATCCAGCCCGGCACGGACCGGGTTCTTGGTTTCGCCGGCCGGACCGCGGTCACGATTCCGCCCGGCGCCTCCTATCTTTCCGACCCGGTCGACCTCGTGCTTGCGCCGCAGGCCGACGTGGCCATCTCCATTCACTTCCAGCAGGTGCCGGTCACGCTCACGATGCACGGCGGCTCCCGCGCCACCTCCTATCTGCAGGCGGGTGACGCCCTGGCCGCGCCGGCCCTGCCGGACGCCGCCAAGATCGTGCACTGGTATTTCATCAGCGGCCTCGACGTGCTTCCCGCTGCGCCGGCCGCGGCGGTGGTGGTGCTGGGGGATTCGTTCACCGATGGCTATGGCTGCACCACCGACCGGAACAACCGTTGGACGGATGCGCTGGCCGGCCGGTTGCAGGCCCCGCCCGGCACCGCCCCGGTCGGGGTGCTCAACCAGGGCATCGGCGGCAACCGGCTTTTGCGCGATGGCCTCGGACCCAACATCCTGGCGCGGCTCGACCGCGATGTGATCACCCAGACGGGCGCGCGCTGGCTCGTGGTCCAGGCGGGCATCAACGACATTGGCACGCGCCTCGATGCGCGAAAAAAAGGCGAACCGTTTGCCAGCGCGGACGACATCGTCGGAGCTTACGAGCAGATCATCGCGCGGGCGCGTTCGGCCGGCCTCAAGGTGTTTGGCGCGACCCTCACGCCTTACGGAGGAGCGCGCTCTTATTGGAGCGAAGACGGCGAGGCCGACCGACAGGCGATCAACCGCTGGATTCGCGAGAGCGGACGCTTCGACGCGGTGGTCGACTTTGATCTGGCGCTGCGCGACCCCCAACAGCCCGGGCGGCTGGCGAAGCCGTATGACAGCGGAGACCACCTGCATCCCTCGCTGGCAGGCTATAAACGAATGGGCGAGTTCGTGGATCTCAATATGTTCAAGCCTTGACCCGTTCCCCGGCCCGCAAGTCACGGCATAACCTGTGCGGCGGCGGCTTGGACAGTCGCCTTGAAACACCCGGTCCGGCCACGAGCCCTTAACCCCATGAAAAAAACCTGCTTCGTTCTCATCGCATTGCTCGCCGGACCGGCTGGAGCCTGGGGTGCGGAATTGCCTCAGCTGCGCCGGCAGGGGACCGCCACACAGCTCATCGTGAACGGTGAGCCGTTTCTCGTGCGAGGCGGCGAACTGAGCAATTCGCACGGCGAGCCGGACTATCTGCGCCCCTTCTGGCCGAAATTGAAGGCGCTCAATCTGAACGCGGTCGTCGCTCCGGTTTATTGGAACGTCATCGAGCCGGCCGAAGGCAAATTCGACTTCGCTTCGGTCGACGGCCTGCTCGCCGACGCCCGGGCCAACGAGATGCATCTGGTGCTGCTGTGGTTCGGCTCCTGGAAGAACAGCATGTCGTGCTACGCGCCCGCCTGGGTGAAGACCGATCCGGCCCGCTTTCCCCGGGCGCGCAGCTCGACCGGGGAGGCCCAGGAGATTCTCACGCCGTTCGACGCTACCAATCGCGATACCGACGCCCGGTCGTTCGCCGCCCTCATGCGCCACCTGCGCGAAACCGACGCCCAGCACACGGTCATTCTCGTGCAGGTGGAGAACGAAATCGGCATGATTCCCGAGGCGCGCGACCGCCACCCGGCGGCCGACGCGGCCTTTGCGGCGCCTGTGCCGCCGGAGTTGATGAATTACCTGACCGCCCATCGCGACACGCTGGCGCCCGAACTGCGCGACCGCTGGGCCGGCCATGGCGCCCGCACCAGCGGCACGTGGACGGAGGTGTTCGGGGAGGGCCCGGCCACGAGCGAGCTTTTCATGGCGTGGGCTTTCGGTCGTTATGTGGAGAAGGTCGCGGCCGCCGGCCGGGCGGAATACGCGCTGCCGCTCTATGCGAACGCCGCGCTCATCCGCCCGGGCTACCAGCCCGGCCAGTATCCGAGCGCGGGTCCGCTGCCCCACCTGATTGACGTCTGGCGGGCGGCGGCGCCGACGCTGGATTTCATCAGCCCCGACATCTATTTCCCGAACTTCACCGAGTGGGCCGACCGTTACGTGCGCGGCGGCAATCCGCTTTTCGTGCCGGAAGCCCTGCGCAGCCCGGAGGCGGCGGTGAACAACCTGTATGCTTTCGGCGCGTGCAGCGGCTTCGGCTTCGCGCCGTTCGGCATCGAATCGATCGGCGAGCCCGCCGCCGGCCTGCTCCAGGCGAGCAACGATCTCATCCGCCAGCTCACGCCGCTCATCACGGCGCACCAAGGCAGGGACACGATGACCGCGCTGCTGCCGCCCGCGGCCGAGCAGCGGAAGCCGCACGACGTGGTTTTCGGCGGCCTGACCCTCAGCGCAAGCTACGAACACTTGGAGCCGCCCGAACTCGCCGACGGGGTGATCAACGAGGCCGGGGACCGGCCGGCCAACCGCGTCCTGCTTCCCGCCGGGGCGATCGTCATCCAGCTCGGGCCGGACGAGTTCCTCTTCGGCGGCATCGGCGTCACCATCACCTTCGCCGCACCGACCCCGGGCGATCCGCGGATCGGCCTCCTCAGTTGCGCCGAGGGCCGCTACGAGGCCGGCGAGTGGCGCCACCTTCGCTGGCTGAACGGCGACCAGACGCACCAGGGCCGCCACGTGCGGCTGATGCCGGGACGCTTCACGCTGCAACGCGTGAAACTCTACCGCTACCGTTGACCCCGCCGGCGCATTAACCTTGATTGCTCGGCAGCCTCATCCGCCTCCGCCGGTCGCACCCCGCGCCATCGTCCAACTTTATTTCTCATGACCTCGCTCCCCCGTTGCCTGCTGGTCGCACTTTCCGGCCTGCTCCTTTCCGTCCCGGTCCGAGCCCAACCCGGGCCGACCGTTCCTGTCGGTTCCCTTCAGGCCGAACCAATCGTATCCGGCACACCGGTTGCAGGGGCGTTCGCCTTGGTGCGCCGGGAGGGCGCCGCGCCGCTCTGGGCCGATGCCAAGGACTGGCCGGGCGTGCTCCGCGCCGCCCGCGATCTGCAGGCCGACGTGGAACGCGTCACCGGGCTCAAGCCGGACTTCGCCACCGGTCAGCCGGCCGCGCCCGTCGCGGTCCTCATCGGCACGCTCGGACGCAGTCCGCTCATCGACGGGCTGGTCGCCGCGGGCAAACTGGATGCCGGCGCCATCCGCGGCCGGTGGGAAGCCTTTCTCGTGCAGATCATCGAGCATCCGCTGCCGGGCCTCGATCGCGCCCTGGTCATCGCTGGCAGCGACAAGCGCGGCACCATCTACGGCATCTATGAACTCTCGCAGCAGATCGGTGTGTCCCCGTGGTATTGGTGGGCGGATGTGCCGGCCCGCCGGCAGCCGGAGCTCTTTGTCCGCCCGACCGGCCTGGTTGTGACCGGACCTTCCGTGAAATACCGCGGCATCTTCCTCAATGATGAGGCGCCGGACCTGACGAACTGGGTCCGGGCGAAATTCGGCAACGTGACGCCGCAGGCCAATCCCAACGCTCCGGCCAACGTCGCGAACTACGGCCGCGAGTTCTACACCCGGCTCTTCGAGGTGCTGCTGCGCCTGCGCGCGAATTACCTGTGGCCGGCGATGTGGAACAACGCCTTCAACGAGGACGACCCGGAGAATGCGCGCCTCGCCGACGAATACGGCATCGTCATGGGCACCTCGCATCAGGAGCCGATGCTGCGCGCCCAGAAGGAGTGGGACTGGCGTTTCCAGAAGACGATCGGCACCTGGAACTACGCCAAGCATCCCGAGCTGCTGGAAAAATTCTGGCGCGAGGGCATCCGGCGCAACCAGCACTTTGAAAGCATCGTCACGATGGGCCTGCGCGGCGCGAACGACACCGAGATGGCGCCGGGCGGCCCCGAGGCAAATCGCGCCTTGCTGGAAAAAATCGTGGAGGTGCAGCGCGGCATCCTGCGCGAGGAAGTGAACCCCGACATCACGCGCGTGCCGCAGATGTGGTGCCTCTACAAGGAGGTGCAGGAGTTCTATGAGCACGGCATGCGCGCGCCCGACGACGTCACGCTGCTATGGGCCGAAGACAACTGGGGCAACCTCCGCCGGCTGCCCACGGCGGCCGAGCGCGGCCGCAGCGGCGGGGCCGGCATCTACTACCATTTCGACTACCACGGCGGTCCCCGCAGCTACCAGTGGCTCAACACGAGCCCCCTCCCGAAGATCTGGGACCAGATGTCGATGGCCAAGGACTACGGCGCCGACCGCATCTGGATCGTGAACGTCGGCCATTTCAAAGGCTACGAGTTCCCGCTGGAATATTTCCTCAGCCTGGCCTGGGACACCGGCCGCTGGGGCCCGGATGACTTCGCCCAGTTCACCCGCCGGTGGGCCGCGCGCGAGTTCGGGTCGCAGCATGCGGCCGACATCGCCGACATCCTGGCGAAATACTCCAAATACAACGGCCGGCGCAAACCCGAGATGCTCGCGCCTGACACCTACAGCCTGACCGATTATGGCGAGGCCGAGACGGTGGTGGCCGACTACCGGGCGATCGCAGCCAAAGCGGAGGAGATTGCCCAGGGCCTGCCCGAAAACCGGCGCGATGCCTTTTACCAGCTCGTGCTCTTCCCGGCCAAGGCCAGCGCACTGGTCAACGAGCTCTACCTCGCCGCCGGGCGCAACGCCCTCTACGCCCGGCAGGGCCGCGCCAGCGCCGGGGCGCAGGCGGGGGAGGTGCGGCGGCTCTTCCAGCAATTCCTCGATCTCACGGCCCACTACAACGGCGATTTCGCCGGCGGCAAATGGGCGCACTTCATGGACCAGCCCGTGCTCGGCTACACGACCTGGCGCGATCCGCCGCAAAACAACCTCGGCCACCTGAAGCTTGTGGAGCCGGCTGTGCCTACGGTCGCGGCTCTGGGTGTCGCGGTCGAGGGGGCGACCGACCCCGCGAGCGGCGACGCCCGGCTGCCGGCATTCGACGCCTTCAATCGCCAGCGGCACTTTGTCGACGTATTCAATCGCGGCACGGGCCCGCTCGAATTCGCGGCGGCGGCGGACCAAGCCTGGATCCAGCTCAGCGCGACCGGCGGCTCGCTCGGCGCGGATCAGCGCCTGTGGGTGAGCATCGACTGGAGCAAGGTGCCGGCCGGCCAGGCCACCGGCATCGTGAAAATATCCGGCGCGGGCACCGCGGTGCTCCTGAAGGTCGAGGCCGTCAATCCGACGGCGATCACTCGCGACACGCTCGACGGCTTCGTCGAGGCCAACGGTTACGTTTCGATCGAGCCCGAGCACTACACCCGCTTGACCGAGGCGGGCGCGAACCGCTGGTTCAAGGTTAGCGATTACGGCCGCACCCTTTCCGGCATGAAGGCGTGGGGTCCGGTCGACGCCCCCAGCGCGACGCCGGGCAAGGATTCCCCGTGCCTCGAATATCGCATGTATCTTTTCACGGCCGGTCCGGCCGAAGTGACAGCCATCACGGCGCCGACGCTCAATTTCGTTCCGGACCGGGGCGTGCGCTACGCGGTCTCGTTCGATGACGAGGCGCCGCAGGTCGTCACGCTGGTGCCGCCGGGCTACCAGGCGCAGAATCGCAATCCGGCTTGGGAGAAGTCGGTGGCCGACAATGCGCATTACGGACGCTCGAAGCACACCGTCGCCGGCGCGGGCTACCACACCCTGAAAATCTGGATGGTGGACCCGGCGGTGGTCATGCAAAAGCTCATCGTCGACCTCGGCGGATTGAAGCCCAGCTATCTCGGCCCGCCGGAGAGCTTCCGCGGTCCGGCCGCCGCCCGCTCAGCCGCCTTGCGGGCGCCTTGGGAGCTCAGCCCCGAGGAGCGTCAGCGCCTCCAGAAACTGACCCAGGAGGACCATGCTGACATGCTGCGGCAACTCGGCATCACCAAGCTGCGCCCCGGCCGCAATCCCAACCCCGGCTCGACCAATCCGCCCAACTATGACCAGGCCCTCGCCAATCCCTGGCCGGATTGGCCCGAGCTCCTGGTCACGAAGAACGGCGGGAAGGTTTCCACGGCCGAACAATGGTGGCGCGAGCGCCGCCCGGAAATCGTCGAGGATTTCGAACGCGAGGTGGTCGGCCGGGTGCCGGCCAACGCACCCAAGGTCACCTGGGAGGTGACACGGCAACTGGCCACGACCGTCGGCGGTCTGCCAGTGGTGGCCCGCCAGGTGACCGGACACGCCGACAATTCGACCTGCCCAGAAATCACGGTGGACATCAAGATGTCGGCCGTCCTGCCAGCCGATGCCAGGGGTCCCGTGCCCGTGCTGGTCATGTTTGGCTGGGGCAACATGCCGGACGAGCCGACGCCGCGCTTTCCCGGCATGGTGGACCCTCTCGCGCCGCCGTCGCCCGACCAGCTCATCGCGGCGGGGTGGGGCTATGTTTCGCTCAATACTTCCAGCATCCAGGCCGACAATGGCGCCGGTCTGACCGCCGGGATCATCGGCTTGGCGAACACGGGGCAGCGGCGCACGCCCGAACAATGGGGCGCGCTGCGCGCCTGGGCCTGGGGCGCAGCGCGGGTGCTCGACTATCTCGAAACCTTGCCCGCCGTCGACGCCAGGAAGGTCGGCATCGAGGGCGTGTCCCGCTATGGCAAGGCCGCGCTGGTCGCGATGGCCTTCGAGCCGCGCTTCGCGGTCGCGCTGGTGGGCTCGTCGGGCGAGGGCGGCGCGAAGCCCCATCGGCGCGATTTCGGCGAGGCTGTGGAAAACCTCACCAGTTCCGGCGCCTACCACTGGATGGCCGGCAATTTTCTCAAGTATGGCGCGGCGGAGTCCGCCTTTGGCGTCAGAACGGCGAACGACCTGCCCGTTGACGCGCATCAATTGATCGCGCTTTGCGCACCGCGGCCGACGTTCATCAGCTACGGCGTCCCGGAGAAGGGCGACGCCCACTGGCTCGACCAGCAGGGCAGTTTCATGGCCACCGTGGCGGCGGGCCCGGCCTTCCGCCTGTTGGGGGCCAAGGATCTCGGCGTGAAGGACGACTACCGCTCGGCCCAGCTGCCGCCGGTGAACACCGGCCTGCTCGAAGGCGAGCTGGCCTGGCGCCAACACGACGGCGGGCACGAGGACCGCACCAACATGAGTTCGTTTCTCGGCTGGGCCAACCGCCTGTTCAAGCACTGGGCCCCGCAGCGCGCCGCCGACCAGCCGGTCATGCGGGCCGACCGCAACTCGCATCTCGCCCACGCGCAGCTGCTCGAGAAGGCGAAGGCCGGCGGCATCTCGGCCTATTTCCTCGGCGACTCTATCACTCGACGCTGGGGCGCGAGCGATTACCCCGATTTCCTGGCAAACTGGAAGAAGAACTTCCACGGCTGGAATGCCGGCAATTTCGGGTGGGGCGCGGACAGCATCCAGCACGTCCTCTGGCGCGTGCAGAACGGCGAACTGGACGGTGTGAACCCCAAGGTCATCGTCATTCTGGCCGGCACCAACAATGTCGGCAAGGAGCCGGGCGACGACGCCAAGGTCGCCGACATTACGCGCGGCATCACCGCATTGATCAACCTCTGCCACGAGAAGGCGCCCGGTGCCACGATCGTCCTCATGGGCATCACGCCGCGCAACGACGGCCCCGTCGTGCCCACCATCAATCGCATCAACGCCAACCTGGAGAAGCTGGCCGACGGCAAGACGGTCCGCTACCTGAACATCAACGATCGCCTGGCCGATCCCCAAGGCAGGCTGTTCGACGGCATGACGGTCGACCAGCTGCACCTCAGTGTGAAAGGCTACCAAGTCTGGGCCGACGCATTGAAGCCGATCCTCACCGAGCTCCTCGGACCGCCGGCGGCGACCGACACCGCCCCGCCGCCGACTGGCGATCCCAGCGCCAAGCCCAGGGCGTCCTGAGGCAGGGCTCGCCGCTTCGTTCTCGCGGTCCAGCCAAGGGTGCTTAACTGTTGAGCAAATGAACGTCCGTCACATCGCCCGGCTGGCCGGCCTGTCGCCCTCGGCCGTATCGCTCGCCCTGCGCGACAGCCCGCGGATCTCCGCGGCGACGAAGACGCGCGTCGTGCGCCTGGCGAAGGAAGTGGGCTATGCCCCGGACGCAAAGATCGTGCACCTGATGCGCCACCTGCGGAAACCGCGGGCCGTCCGGCAGCAGGCGTGCTTTGGGGTGGTTTCGTTCTACGACAGCCCGCGGCCCTGGGAAAAATCGCGGCACCTGACCCGCATCTACGAGGGCCTGACACAGCGGGCCGGCGAGCTCGGCTACCGCTTGGAGCCGTTCTGGCTCCGCGCCCCTGGGATGACTTACCGGCGGTTTCGCGGCATTCTCGAGGCCCGGAGCATCGAGGGACTGCTTTGTTTCGGCAGCCCGGATTTTGACCAGGAATTTCCCGGCGAGCTGAACCAGCAGGCGGTGGTCACCTTGGGCCTCAGCATCCGCACCCCGCTGCACCGCATCACCAGCCATTTCTACAACGACACGGTGACGGCACTTGAGCACGCCCACCGCCTGGGCTACCGCCGGCCCGGGCTGGTGCTTGGCTCCTATGAGGAAACCCGCAGCGCGCACGCCCACTCCGCGGCCTATCTCGGCTGGTGCGAGCATGTGCTGGGCCCCGACCACGCCCTTCCGGTTGTCCGTCTCACCGAACTCGAAAAAAAGCCGTTGCTCGCGTGGCTCGAAAAACAGCAGCCGGACGTGCTGCTCTTCGTGCATGTTTCCGACATGCTGCCGCGGCTGCACGCCCTCCTGAAGGAGCAGCACATCCCGGTTCCCGGCCGGCTCGGTATCGTCGCGCTGAGCCACCTCGTGGAGGGGTCCGGTTTCTCCGGCCTGCAGCAGAACCAGCACCTCATGGGTGCTTGGGCCGTGGAGCTGCTGGCGGCGCGCATCGCGAACCGCGATTTCGGCATTCCGGCCAGTCCCCGGATCGAAATGGTGGAGAGCGAGTGGATCGAGAGCGGCTCGCTCTGAGGCCTCCTGCTATGCTCAACAGTTGACCTCTCTTTGGTTCGCCTCCCGCCCGCCCGGGCTCATCCTGATCCTTACCCCATGAAACTCGGTCTCGGACTGTATCGCCACATGTTGACGCGCGAGAACTTCCTGTTCGCGCGCCAGGCCGGCGCCACCCATCTCGTCGCTCACCTGGTGGATTATTTCCGGGGCGGAGCCCGCGTCGGCAGCGACGATCAGCCGACCGGCACCGACCATGGCTGGGGCCTCGCGGGCAATCCGGATCAGCTCTGGACGGAGGAGGAGATGGTCGAGCTTCGGCACAACGTCGAGGCGGCCGGGCTCAAGCTCGAGGCGATCGAGAACTTCGACCCGGCCCACTGGCACGACATCCTGCTCGACGGCCCAAAACGCGCCCGGCACATCGAGAACGTGAAGACGATCCTCCGCCGGATGGGACGCGCGGGCATCCCGATCATGGGCTACAATTTCTCCATCGCCGGCGTCGCGGGTCGCACCAAGGGCAATTACGCGCGCGGCGAGGCGCCGTCCGTGGGCATGGAGGGCGCCTACGACCTGCCCATGACCCACGGCATGGTCTGGAACATGGTCTACGATCCGAAGGCGCCGCCCGGCATCATTCCCTCGGCCACACCCGAGCAGCTCTGGAGCCGGCTGGAACGTTTCCTCAACGAGGTCCTGCCCGTCGCCGAGGAGGCCGGAGTCCGTCTGGCGCTGCATCCCGACGATCCGCCGCTGCCGACCGTTCGCGGGCAGCCGCGGCTCGTTTACCAGCCACGTCTTTATCAAAAGGTCATCGACCTCAATCCCAGCCCGGCCAACCAGCTCGAGTTCTGCGTCGGCTCCCTTGCCGAAATGACCGAGGGCGACATCTACGACGTGGTCGATGACTACAGCCGGCAGCACCGGCTGGGCTACGTGCACCTCCGCAATGTTCGGGGCAAGGTTCCGCACTACAAGGAAACGTTCATCGATGACGGCGAGGTCGATGTTCTCCGCGTGCTTGCGATTCTGCAGCGCAACGGCTTCGATGGGGTCATCATTCCCGACCACGCCCCCCAGATGAGTTGCGCCGCGCCCTGGCACGCCGGCATGGCCTATGCCATGGGCTACCTGAAGGCGGCGATGCAATCCCTCAGTGCCGCATGAGCGTTCAACTGCACTTCAACGGCCTTCCTTGCGACGCTGCGCCCGGCAACTCGCTCTTTACCTTGGCGGAGACGCTAGGCGTGCCGGTGCCCACTTCCTGCAACAAACAGGGAAAATGCAAGGAATGCGTCGTCGAGGTGACCGAGGGCATGGGCTGCCTGTCGCCGCCCGGCCCGGCGGAGCGCCACCTGAAGGGCGCCTTCCGGTTGTCGTGCTGCACCCGGGTCGTGGCGGAGGAGGGCACGGTCCGTTGCCACACCATGCGCCGCGGCCTGATGCGCATTGAAAAGCACGCCTTCGAACTGCCCCTGCACGGCCCGAAGTGGACCCTCGATCCGGCGGTGAAACGCGACGGCGACCGGATCCTGCTCGATGGCGTGGAGATCGACCGCGGCTCCGGCCCGTTGCACGGACTCGCCATCGACCTCGGCACGACGACCATCGTGATGCGGCTGCTGAATCTGGAGACGGGCGAGGTGGTCGCCGATTCTTCCTTCGAAAATCCCCAGCGCTTCGGCGGCTCCGACGTCATGGCGCGGATCCAATACGACACCGAGGATCGCACCCGGACCTTGCAGCGCACGCTCGTGGGCTACCTCAGCCGGGCGATCCAGGAGTTTCCGGTGGACGCGCGCTCGATCTACGAGGTCGTCATCGCGGGCAACTCGACGATGCGGGACCTGTTTTTCAAACTCTCCGTCCATTCGATCGGCCAGAGTCCCTACCAGTCGCTGACGGAGCTGGAACTGGCCGAGGGCCTGCGCTCCAGCACGAGCCTCTCCGAGGTGGCCAAACGGCTCGGTCTGCCGGTTCACCCGCGGGCTCGCGTTTACGGCCTGCCCATCATCAGCGGGCATGTGGGCGCCGACGCGGCGGCGTGCATGCTGGCCATTGATCTCGCCCACGAGGAACGCGTCGTCGCGGTGATGGACATCGGCACGAACACCGAGTTGATCGTCGGCAACAAACACCGCGTGCTGGCCGCGTCCTGTCCGGCCGGTCCGGCGTTTGAGGGCGGCCAGATAACCTTCGGCATGCCCGGCCTGCCGGGAGCGATCGAGAAAGTAGCCATCGGCAATGACGGCAGCATGCGCCCCACCGTGATCGGCGATGGCCCGGCCGAGGGCATTTGCGGCTCCGGACTCGTCGATTTGATGAGCGAGCTGCTGCGCACCGGCCGGATGAACTCACTGGGGCGGTTCGTCGACGGCTCGCATGAAATCGTGGTCGCCGCGTCCGGCGACCAGCCGGTCACCTTTAGCGAGAGCGATGTCAACGCCCTCGCGCAGGCCAAGGGGGCGAACGTCGCCGGCCTGCAGATCGCGTTCGCCGAGTATGGCGTCGGTTACGATGATTTGGACGTGTTCTATCTCGCGGGCGGTTTCGGCCGGCATCTGAACATCGAGTCGGCGAAACGCATCGGCCTCATTCCGAATATCGACGCCGCCCGGATCGTTCAGGTGGGCAACGCCTCCGTGGAAGGGGCGTGCATCGCCCTGCTCTCGTGCGCCAAGCGCGCCGAGTTGGAACAGCTCGTCAGGCGCGTGACGCACTGCCGCCTCGAAACCCATCCCGGCTTTTTCGATTACTTCGTCAACGGCTGCCAGTTCGCCGCCGTGGGGAACGAACAGGAGGTCTCCGGTTCATGAATGGTTCGCGTTCATCCGCCCGCCCGCTGCTCGAACTCCTTGATGCCCGTCCAGCGGTCGAGGTCTCGGAGGCGGAATACCGGCGTCTGCTCGGCTATCCCCCGCATCACGCGCCGGGCGAGCGGGCCGACGAACTCGCGGGGTGGGCGCGGCGTTGGTATGCGGAGCATGGCCGTCCCTGGGTTTATCTGCGGGAGGTGGAAGCGCAGATATCACCCGACCGGCTGCGCCTCGAGGGAATGGAATTTGATTCCGGGCAGCTGCAGGCCCACCTGCGGCAGGCCGGGGCCGGCCGCGCCGTGCTGGTGGCGGTCAGCGCGGGACGCAGCGCGGAGGAACACGCCCGGCAACTCTGGCAGGAATCCAAGCCGGACGAGTATTTCTTCCTCGAGATGTTTGGGTCCGCCGTGGTCGAGCATCTGGTGGCGAACTTGAGCGGTCGGATTTGCGACCTGGCGGAGCGCGACGGCCTCATGGCCGTGCCGCATTACAGCCCGGGTTACACCGGTTGGGACGTCGCGGATCAGAACAAGCTGTTCGATCTGATTGTCCGCGGCCGGTCGCAGCCGTTCCCCGAGTCGCTGGAGGTGATGACGAGCGGCATGCTCCAGCCGAAGAAATCGCTGCTGGCTGTCGTCGGTCTCACCGTCCGCGCCGGGAACACTCCGGTCCCGCCGAAGCTGGCGCCCTGCGCGGCCTGCGCTTTCTCCCCCTGCCAATACCGGCGGGCTCCTTACCATCACGCGCCGGTCCAGCCCGGCATGGTGGACACGCTCGTGCCGCGCACGGCCGGTCCGGGCGCGACCCTGACGCGCGACGCCCGCTACACCGTCAACCCGCGGGCCCTGCAGAAATGGGTCCGGGAACGGGTGCGCATCGAACACCGCGGCGATGGCTCGCTGGCGGCGTCTTTCCGTTTCGATGGCACCACTTGCTCCAACCTGGGCCGGCCCCTCGCGTTCGACTACGCGGTCACGCTGAGTGGGCCCGCGGCCGGCTATACCATCCTGCAGGCGGACTGCCGTCCGGCGCCGGCGGACGAAGGCCACACTTTCATGTGCGCCTACCTGAGTGATCGCGACGGCCTCATGACCGCGATTGCCGCGGAGAAGCCTCTGCTGGGCCGTCCGCTGAACGATGTGCTCGACTGGGCCCGCGCGGCGGCGCCTTCGGGATGCCACTGCAGCGCCGACAGCCGCGCGCACAAATGGGGCCTCGCCCTCGAGGCCATCCACTACGCCCTCGCCCGGGGCCAAGGCTGATCCTCCCTTTCCCCACCCATCATGATCAAGCTCTGTGACCTCAATCAGGCGGCCAAAGAAAAATTACCCCCCGCGTTTCGCGACAAGTCGGGCATCGGCGTCCACTACATCGACGACTTCATCGCGCCCATGAACGCCAGCCTCGCCGATGCCGCAGCCACCCGGGTGTCATGCAAACGCAAGGGCCTGCGGCTTACCCTGCGCGTCGGGACGAAAAAGGGCGACGGCCTCATGCGCCGCCTCGCGGTCAGCGCGGATCCGGTCGTCATGCTCGAGGCCGCGCTCCAGGAGGCCGCGAAAGCCGCGGGTGTCCAACTCCAGCTCACGCCCACCGAAATCCTGATCGAGCCCTGAATCAGCCGCCAGCTTCCCTTCAACCCCAACCCCGTCCCCAAGGAACCACTCGCATGAAACCCGCCCAATGGGAAATTTTCAAAAAAGCCGCCCGGCTCGAGAGACTCGATGAGATTCCGCTGGCCCTGATCATCGACAGTCCCTGGATTCCCGGCTACGTCGGCGTCAAGCACATGGACTTCTTCCTCGATCCCGAGGTCTGGTTCCAGTCGCACCTCAAGGTTCACCAGGAATATCCCGACATCATCTTCGTGCCCGGCTGGTGGATGGAATACGGCATGGCCGCCGAACCCTCCGTCCTCGGTTCCAAGATCAAGTTCTGGTCGGACAACACGCCGAGCGAATACCCGATGCTCTTTAACATCGAGGATCTCGACAAATACCCGGAATACGAGGTCGAGAACGATGCCTTCATGGCGATGACCCTCCATCGCATCCGCATGCAGAAACAGCGCGTGTTTGACACCGGCGAGATCATGCCGATTGTCACGTCACGCGGTCCGATGTGCACGGCCGGCTTCGCGCGCGGGACAACGGAACTCATGATCGACCTCGTCGAGAAACCCGAGTGGACCCACAAGCTCCTCGATCTCTCCACGCGCATCATCATCGACTGGCTCAAGGCGCAGCAGAAGGCGATCGGCCGCGACGTCGAGGGCATCTTCATCCTCGATGACATCGTCGGCTTTGTGAACGAGGAGCATTACCTGGAGTTCTGCCATCCTTACCTGAAGCGCATCTGCGACGCATTCCCGGCGGACTGGGTGAAAATCTACCACAACGACGCCGAGGTCGAGGCCTGCCTCGATCATCTGCCGGACGTCGGTTTCAACGTTCTCAATTGGGGCAAGCAGACCGACATCGCGGACGTGAAGGCCCGTGTCGGCGACCGCATGTGTCTGATGGGCAATGTGAATCCCCTCGAGGTCGGCGTGCGCGGCACGCCCGAGGAAGTCCGCCTCGCCACGCTTGACGTCCTCAAAAAGGGCGGCGACCGGGGTATGATCCTCTCCGTCGGCGGCGGCACCAGCCCCGGCATGCCCCGCGCCAACATCCGCGCCATGCAGGCCGCGCTGGCGGAATTCAACGGCAAACGCTGAACCATCGACCCCTCTTCCCATGCCCGATTACGCGTTAATGAACCAATGCCTCTACGAGGGCAAAGCCAAGGAAATCGAACAGATGACCAAGGACGCTCTTGCCGAGGGTCGGACCGCGCAGGAAATCCTGGCCGACGGCCTCATTGCCGGAATGAGTGTCGTGGGCGAGGATTTCAAATACAACATCCTCTACGTGCCCGAGGTGCTCATCGCCGCTCGCGCCATGAAGGCTGGCATGGGTGTGCTCAAGCCGTTGCTCAGCGCCAAGGGTGCCACCGACACCTCCGCCGGACGGCTCCTCATGGGCACGGTTCGCGGCGACCTGCACGACATCGGCAAAAACCTGGTCTGCATGATGGCCGAGGGCGCCGGGTTCCAGATCAAGGACATCGGCGTGGATCAAAGCGTCGAAAAATTTGCGGCGGCAGCGGAGGAATTCAAGCCCGACATCATCGGCATGAGCGCTCTGCTCACCACCACGATGACGTATATGAAGACCGTCATCGATGGCTTCGACGTGCCCGGACGCGACCATATCAAGATGGCGATTGGCGGCGCGCCGATCAGCCAGATGTTCGCCGACGAAATCGGTGCGGACGGCTACGGCGCCGACGCCTCGAGCGCCGTTGACCTGTTCATGT
>JAYVZM010000003.1:0-7405 GCA_043783345.1 Verrucomicrobiota bacterium | reverse complement strand
CGAACATGATCCCGTAGCCGAGTTCCGTTTTGCCCTGGGCGGCGAAGTGCTCGAGCAATTTGCCCGCAACGCGGGCAATCAAGATGCCGCCGATCGCTCCGGCCATGCCGCCGAGGCCGGTGACGGACGCGACCGCCTTCTTGGGGAACATGTCGGAGACGGTCGTGAAGATGTTGGCCGACCACGCCTGGTGGGCGGAGCAGGCGATGGCAATGGTGGCGACGGCCAGCCAAGTGTTGATCTGACCCAGCCGGGAGGCGAGCAGCACGCTGAGCGGCAGGAGGGCGAAGATGAACATGGCGAGCTTGCGCGCCTTGTTGGCGTCCATGCCGCCGTTGATGAACTTCTTCGGCAGCCAGCCGCCGAAAATGGAGCCGCCTGTGGCCACCGTGTAGATCAGGGCGACGGCGAACGGCCAGCTGATCACGCCGGGAATGGCGGACTGGTCGCCCGCAAAGTCCGGATGGGCGGCGAGATATTCCTGGGTCTTCCGCGCGTTTTCACCGCCGAGAAACGCCGGCAACCAGAACAGGAAGAACCACCAGATCGGATCGGTGAGGAACTTGCCGACCACAAAGGCCCAGGTCTGGCGGAAGCCGAGCAGCCGGAAGCCCGAGATTCTCGCTCCCTTGGTGTCCGCCTTTTCCGCCGTCTGCTCGTCCTGATCGCTGTGGATGTAGTCATACTCCGCCTGTGTCAGGTGACCGCTCTTCAGTTTGGCCGCGGGCGGCGCATAGGTGGCATACCAGAATCCGAGCCAGATGAGGCCCACGGCGCCCGTGAGGACGAACGCCCACTCCCAGCCCCAGGCCGAGGCGATGAAGGGCACGCACAGCGGCGCGACGATCGAGCCGATGTTGGCCCCGGAATTATACAAGCCGGTGGCGAACGCCCGCTCCTTCTTGGGGAACCACTCGGCCATGGTCTTGTTGGCCGCGGGAAAATTGCCGGCCTCGGTGAAGCCGAGCGCGGCGCGCCAGAAACCGAAGCTCCAGGTGTGGTGGCCGAACGCGTGGCCAATGGCGGCGAGGCTCCAGCCCAGGAGAGAGTAGGCGTAGCCGGACTTGGTGCCGATCCAGTCGATGAAGCGGCCCGCCGCCAGCATGCCGACGGCATAAGCCACCTGGAAGCAGATGACGACATTCGAGTAGTTCAGCTCTTGCGTCGGCTTGTCCGCGCCAAACACGCCGTCGTTGGACAAGGTCTGCTTCAGCAGGCCGAGCACGTTCCGGTCGAGGTAATTGATGGTCGTGGCGGCGAAGACCAAGCCGCATATCGTCCAGCGGTATCTTCCGATCTGTTCGTTGATTTGATTCAGCTTGCTCATCGTTTTGGGTATAAGGTTTGGGGCCACGCCGGCCGGCTCACCGTTCCGGCGCCGGCACGGAGTTGAGGCTGCGCGCGGCCTTGGCCGGATTGACGGTCACGTTGCGGAAGGTGATGGTTCCAGCGTGCTGCACAACCTCGGTTTCAGTCACACTGTTGAACACCGAGTCGCTGATGCGGATGTTGTCGATCACGGCTCCCGCGAAACCGCGGATATACAGGATGCGCGGGCTGCCCGAGCTGGTGATGTGGTCGAGCTGGACATTGCGGACCATGGGCTGGAACTCGCCCTTCGCGCCCTCCTCGTAGAGCAGGTCGATGGTGAGCACGGCCTCGCTCACCCGGCCGATCTTCACGTTGCGCATGAAGACATTCTCCAGGATGCCGCCACGCACCGCGTTGTCCTTGAAGCGAAGCGCCCGGTCGAGGTTCAGGCTGTCCATCTCGCAGTTCGCGACGAAGATGTTGCGGATGCCACCGGTGCACTCGCTGCCGAGCACGACCCCGCCGTGGCCGTCCTTCATCACGCAATTGCGGATGACGAAGTTCTCGCTCGGCACGTTGACGCGGCGGCCGTCGCCGTTGCGGCCGGACTTGATCGCGATGCAGTCGTCGCCGGTGTCGAAGAGCACGTCCTCGATGAGCACGTCGCGGCACGATTCCGGATCGCAGCCGTCGTTGTTCGGGCCGTGGGAGTTGATCTTCACGCCGCGCACGGTGATGTTCTGCGAAAGCACCGGGTGAATTTCCCACATCGGCGAGCGGACGATGGTCACGCCCTCGATGAGGATGTTCCTGCAGCGGTAAGGCTGGATGAAGTTCGGGCGCAGGAAATGGCCGGGGCCGAAGACGCGCTGCGCGACCGGCACGCCGGCCTCGCCCATCTGGTTGAGCGCATCGCGGTCGGCCTTCTGCCTGGCCGGGCCTTTCGCTTTGGCGTTCCACGCCCACCAGGTGTCCCAGTCGGCGCCGCCATCGAGCGTCCCGGTGCCGGTGACGGCGATGTTCTCTTCTTCAAAGGCATAGATGAACGGCGAGTAATTCATGCACTCGACTCCTTCCCAGCGCGTGAAGACCACGGGATATTTCGTTTCGTCGAAGATGAACTTCAGCGTGGCGCCCTCGCCGACGTGGAGATTGACGTTGCTCTTGAGGTGGATGGCGCCGGTGGGCCACTCGCCCGCCGGCACGACCACGCGGCCGCCGCCGGCCGAGGTGCAGGCCGCGATCGCGGCCTTGAGGGCGCCGGTGCAATCCGCGCCCGGCTTGGCGCCGAAATCGGTGATGGGGAAATCGCGCGCGGGAAACACCGGTGCCTTGATCCGGGCCAGCACGGTTTCATAATCGTCCCAGCCGCGGGCCAGGAATGGCGCCTCCGGCGCGGCGAGGAGCTGCTGCAGCTCGAGGCCGGCGAGGATGAACGGGCCGACGCCCTTGAGGTCGTTGGCGATGACCGGTTCGCTGACATAGTATTCGAACGAGCCGTCGCGGGCCCGCCCGGCGGCGCTGGTGTAGCCGAGGCCGGCCACCTCGCAGCACTGCGTGAGGCTGAGGCGGCCGTCGGGATCCTGCCGGACCAAATCGCGGATCAGACCCTCATAGCCCTTGAGCACGGCCGGCAGGTATTTCTCGCGGGACAGGTAGCCGCGGTTGATGCCCTTCGCGAGGGTGTAGACAAACATCGCGGAGGCGGTGGCCTCGCGGTAGTTGCCCGGGCGGTTGCCCTGGTCGACGACCTGCCACCAGAGGCCCGTCGCCGGGTCCTGCCACCGGACGATGCCGTCGGCGACGCGCCGGAGCACCGCGTTGATGTCCTCCACCTCGGGATGCGACGGGGGGAAAAAATCGAGCGAGTCCACGATGGCCATCCCATACCAGCCGATGGCGCGGCCCCAGAAGTTGGGCGACCGGCCGGTCTCCTGGTTGGCCCAGGACTGCGCGCGCTTCTCATCCCAAGCGTGGTAATAGAGCCCGGTCTGCGGGTCGTAAGCGTGCCGGTCCATCAGCAGGATCTGCTTCGCCACGTCGTCGAAGGCGGCGGGCTCCGCGAAAACCTTGCCGTAGTGCGCGAGGAACGGCGAACCCATGAACAGGCCGTCGAGCCACATCTGGTGCGGATAGCGCTGCTTGTGCCAGAAGCCGCCCTCGCTGGTGCGCGGCTGTTGGCGCAACTGGGCGCGGAGCGTCTCGATGGCGGTCTTGAATTTCGGCTCGTGCGCGCCCTGCTCCCACCGGAGCAGCAGCACCTTGCCCGGCGGGATCAGGTCGATGTTATAGTCGTCCGCCTTGTAGCTCAGAATGCCGCCGTCGGGGGTGACGAAGCTCTCGGCGGTCTTCGCCCCATACTCGGCGTAGGCCGGGTTCCCGGTGCGCTCGGCGAGCTTGATCAGAGAGAGGCCGAAGAGCGAACTGGTGTAGTTCCACTGGGCCCGCGGGGCGCCGCCGGCGAACAGAGTCCCGCCTTTGCGGGCCATCTCGGAATCGGCCAGGCGCTGCGACCACTCGATCGGCGTGGCGCCATGGAATTTTTGCGGAAGTTCGGCGGCGACAAGTATCGCGGCGGTGGCGAGAAAGGTGCCAAGGCGGTAGATCGGTTTCATGGACACGGGAAAAGGGCGGACGCGGGACTACGAAGCAGGGGCGAGCGTGACTTTGACGGGCGCGCGGATACGCGCGGCGACGGCGGCGACATAGGCTTTCCAGTCCTCCTCCGAGGAGAAATCGCCGCTTTTGGTCCAGCCGGCACCGACATAGTAGCGGAGCGGCTGGCCGGAGACGACCTTCGCCAGCACGAGGTGGTTGACGGCGTCCTCCGCGAAACCCTGCAGGTCCGCCGGCACGATGATGGCCTCGCCGAGCGAGCCGTTGGTCTTCTGCACCTCCCACTGCGTGAACCAGCCCTCCGCCTGGTTTTGGGCGACCGTCGCCTTGGCGTCCTGCCCCTTGTCGCCGCTGTTCTTGTTCACGCCGATGGCCACCGTTAGTTCTTTCGCCGCGCCCGCGACGACGGTGAAGGTGCTGTCGATCCGGTCGAGGTTGTGGCCGGCATCGACGGTGAAGCGCTTCGTCTCGGTGACCTTCAGGCCGTTGACGTCCCAAGCATCGTAGGTGAGCTCGAAAATCGCACGGATCGGGCCGTTGGCGATGACTTTCCAAGTCTTGTAATTGCGGCCCACGTAAAGTTTCTGGCCGTCCCACACCCCGGTGCCGCCGCAGCCGCGGGACGTGCCGACCTGATACAGGTCCATGCCCTCGCCCTCGTCCTTGTGGTAATGGTCGTGTCCCTTGTTATACCAGCGGTCGACGATCGGGTAGGTCACCCGCTTGCACCAGATGTCGAGCCCGCTGGTGACGAGCACCTCCTTGCCGGTCTTGGGCTCGTCGGGCGCGCCGAGCGCGGGACCGTAGGTGCGATGGGCGACCTTGTCGTTTTCCCACGCGAAATCGTCGAGGCGTTCCGGCACGTAGCGGGCGAAGACCTTGGTGGGAAACACCGGCGCGACCGCCTCGGTCTTCTCGACGGTGAAGGTCGCGGACTTCTCGCCGGCCGCGAAGTCGTGCTGGAAGATGAGCTCGCCGTAGGCGATGCCGATGCCCTTCGGATCCTTGGCCTCGGGCGCGATGTTCGTCACCTGGTAGGGCAGCACCTGCCCGGTGGCGTCCTTGACGGCGATATGTTGCAGCAGCGCGCCGGGGAGGGCCCGGTTGACCTCGACCCAGGGAATCGTGATTGTCTCGGACAGGCGGGCGGCGTCGAGATCGTGGGTCACGGTAACGGCGGCTCGCTCGGCGGCCAGGGCCACGGCCGCCGGCGCAATCAGACCTAGCACCAAACAGCGGGGTATTTTCATGACGACTCGGGGAAAGTTAACGCGCGAGCCAGCCGCCATCGACGGCAATGGTGTAGCCGTTTACGTAATCGGAAGCGGCGGACGCGAGAAAGACCACCGCACCCTTCAAGTCGTCGGGCGTGCCCCAGCGCCCGGCGGGAATGCGGGCGAGGATCGAGGCGCTGCGGTCGGCGTCGGCCCGGAGCGGGGCGGTGTTGTCGGTCGCCATGTAGCCGGGCGCGATGGCGTTGATGTTGAGGCCGCGGCCGCCGAGTTCGCTGGCCATCAGGCGGGTGAGACCTTGCACCGCGCTCTTCGAGGCGGTGTAGGAAGGGACCCGGATGCCGCCCTGGAACGAGAGCATCGAGGCGATGTTGATGATCTTGCCGGGCGCCGCGCGGGCCAACCGCTCGCGCACGAAGGCCTGACTGAGGAAGAAGACCGCATCGATGTTGATGCCCATCACGTCGTCCCAGTCCTTCTCGGAGAACTTCTCGAAGGCCTCGCGCCGGATGATGCCCGCACAGTTCACGAGGATGTCGAGGGAGGCGAAGCTCTGCTTGGCGGTCGCGATCAGGCCGGGAATGGCGGCGCGGTCGCCGAGGTTGGCGGCGAGCGTCACGCATTTGCGTCCGAGGGCCTCGACCTGCTGGCGCGTCTCGTCCGCCGGGAGGATGTCGACGGCCACGATGTCGGCGCCGGCCTCGGCGAGCGCGAGCGCCATGCCCTGGCCGAGGCCGCGGGCGGCGCCCGTGACCACGGCGGTTTTGCCATCGAGTTTGAAGCGGTTGAGAATCGTGTTCATGGTGAAAATCCCGGCCGTGCCGCCCGTCACGGGCCGGCTAGAGCAGGCTCTTGATGGGGGCGGCGTCCATGTCGGCAAATTCCTGGTTTTCGCCGCCCATGCCCCAGACGAAGCTGTAAGCGCTGGTGCCGGCCCCGCTGTGGATGGACCAGGGCGGGGAGAGGACGGCCTGCCGGTCATGCACGAGGACGTTGCGGGTCTCCTCCGGCCGGCCGGCAAAATGGAAGACGGCGGACTCGGCGGGAACATTGAAATAAAGATAGACCTCGGAACGGCGGAGATGCGTGTGCGCCGGCATGGTGTTCCAGATGCCGCCGGGCTGGAGCACGGTCACCCCCATGACCAGCTGGCAGCTCTTGATCCCGGCCGGGTGGATGAACTTGTAGAGAATGCGGCGGTTGGCGCCTTCCGGCGTGCCGAGGGGAGTCCCGGTCGTGGCGGCGAAGCCCGCCAGGGCCGTGGGATAATCCAGGTGGGCCGGATAACTGAGCAGGTAGAACTGGGCCGGACGGGCGGCATCGGCGGACGCAAAGACCACGCTGCGCGCGCCGCGTCCGACATAGAGGCAGTCCAGCGGCTGGAGCGCATGGGGCTTCCCGTCCACCTCGACGGAACCCGTTTCCCCCAGGTTGATGATCCCGAGCTCGCGGCGCTCGTTGAAAAATTTGGCGGCCAGTTCGCGCGGGCAGGGCAGGGCCAGCTTTTCCGCGCCGGGCACGGCGCTGCCGAGCACCGTGCGATCCGTCTCCCAGTAGCGGAGCACCAAGCCGGGCTGGAAGAGCCCGTCCACCAGAAAAGCCCGGCGAAGTTCACTGGTCGTCATGCGGGCGTAGCCGCGGGGATCGATGCTGGGAATGATATCCATGAAGGAAGAAAGATTGGCCCGTTCACCGCCTCAACGGGGAGGCCCCAACGACGGACGGGTTGGCCGGCGGGGATACCGGCGAAACGCCCGGTGCACCGATCGAAGTGGGGTGAATTGAGGGGGTGTGGGACAAGGAGGAACGGACGCTGGCGGAGCGGACTCGGCATTCACTAATGAACTTGCAATCCACATTTGAAATTTGCAGGTTCGGTGGCAACTAAATTTTATTCCATGCCCCGCCCTTCTCACGGCTTGGACCCGTCGCAAAAACGACCGACCGTCGCGTCCGCCCCGGTGTCCGCGCCCATTCCCCCTGCCGTGACGTCAGTGCCCAGTCAGGAACGCTACGTCATTCCCAATCTGCGCAACGCCTGCCGCATCCTCAAGCTGCTCGGTAGCAGCGCGGATGGCTTCAAGGTCGCCGACATCGCCCGCAAGCTGGGCATTCCGATCACCACCACACTGCGCATCATGACCACGCTCCATCTGGAGAACCTGGTGCGGAAAAACGGCACGCATTACGAACTCGGCCCCGTGTTGATCCAGCTGGGCAACGCCTCGCTCGCCGGAACCGAGATC
>JAYVZM010000002.1:0-2863 GCA_043783345.1 Verrucomicrobiota bacterium | reverse complement strand
GTGGCGGATGCGCGGCTGCAACCTTCTTCGATGAGTTGATTACGCGGCTGGATGTCAAATCGGACGCCAACACCCGCAACGACGTCATCTACCTCAAGCATGCCGCGGCCAAGGACGTGGCCACGAGCCTCAGCCAGCTGGTGGCCGGCCAGAACAGCGCGGCCAAGAGCGCCGGTCAGGACGCACTTCGCCCGGCCCAGGCCGGGTCTCCGGCCGCGCCGCCGCCGGGCACCGCGGCCCCGGGCGCTCCCGCCGCCGCCACCGCTCCCCTCACCGCAACCTTGGCCGCCGGGCTGAACCTCCCGCTTGACTCGACCCAGTTCAGTTCGCTGCTCACCATTCTCCCGGAGGAACGCAGCAACTCGCTCATCGTGTCCGGAACGGTCGACGACATCCGGCTGATCAACGAGCTCGTCGCCAAGATCGACATCCTGCTCGCTCAGGTGCGGATCGAGGTCGTCATCGCCGAGGTCACGCTCGACAACAACCACAGCTCCGGCATCAGCGCCCTCGGGCTCACGCTGGACGGCGACAAACTGGTGAAGTTCGGCGGGGCCGCGGCGGGCATCGCCGTCGCCAACGGGATCGTCACCCGGCCCGGCGTCGTGGGCGCGGGTCCGCTGGACCTCGCCATGGAGATTTCCATCCTGACCACGCCACGCAAAACCAACTCCAACATCCTTTCGGTGCCCAACATCATCACCTCCCACAACCGCGAGGGTAAGATCTTTGTCGGGGAGTCGCGGCCCATGATCAGCAGTTACCTGAACGACTACTCGACCGGGCCCAGCACTTCCTCGGGCTCGGGCTTCCGTTCCACCGTCAATTCCAAGGATATCGGCATCGACCTCACGGTGAAACCCCTCATCGGCAACGACGGTTCCGTGCAGCTGGAAATCAAACAGGAGGTGAACGACATCCTCGGCGAAATCACCATCGACGGCAATCCGCAGCCCCGCATTGGCCGGCGGGCCACCTCGTCGTTCGTCAGCGTCAAAAGCGGCGAGATCATCGTGCTGGGCGGCCTGCAACGCAGCTCGGAATCCCGCAGCACCTCGCGGCTCGGCCCGATCCCGATTCTCGGCGACTTGCTCGGTTCCCGGACCCACGGGCAGACCCGCACCGATCTCGTGTTCTTCCTGCGCCCCACCGTGCTGAGCAACAGCCCGGCGGACAACGCGGCGGCCCTGGAGCAGGTGGAGAAATTTCCCAAGGGACAGCGCGAGCAGGTGAAAAAAGTGCTCACGCCCGCGCCCCAATCCGGATCATGACGGCTTCGTCCGCGGCCCTGCCGAAATTTTTGCGCGACTGGCCGGAGGCGGACCAGCGCCAGCAGTTGCAGGAAGCGCCGCGCCACGAGCGACTGGCCCTTTTCGCCCGTTTCCAAAATCGCGACCCGGCGGCGGCCCTGACCCAGCTGGCGAAATTCGCGGAGCTGCCGCTGGCCACCGAACTCAAGCCCGACAGCGCGGCGGTGCCGCTGCTGCCCGCCCGGCTGATCCACGACTACCAGATCATGCCGATCCAGCCGCCCGTTCCCTCCTCTGTCCCCGGTGCTCCGTCCTCTGACTCCCTGCATCTCGCCACCGTCTGGCCGCCCGATGTCGACATGGCTGACTGGATCGCGACCTGCACGTCGCGTCCGTTGTGCTGGCACCTGGCCCCGCCCGACCGGGTGCGCCAGCTGATCGTCGAGAATTACGGCGTCGGCTCCGGCAGCCTCGACGAGTCCGACGCGACGGGCCCGGCCCAGGAGGTGCCGGCCACGGCCACCGAGGCGGATGCCGATGCGGCGGTCGTGCGCTTCGTCACGGACGTGATCAGCCAGGCCATTGAGGATGGCGCCACCGACATTCACTTTGAGCCGCAATCCGGCCAGCTGCGGATCCGCTATCGCGTCGACGGCCTGCTGGTTGCCGTGCCCGTGCCCGACAATCTGCTGCGTTTCCAGGATGCGATCATCTCCCGTTTGAAGATCATGGCCCGGCTCAACATCTCGGAACGCCGCCTGCCGCAGGATGGGCGCATCAATTTCAAGGCCGATGGCGACACGCTCGACATCCGGGTCTCCACCATCCCCACCATCTACGCCGAGAGCGTCAGCCTGCGCCTGCTCAACCAGAAGCGGGAGGCCTTTACCCTGGAACGCCTCGGGATGGACGAGGACGAGCAGGCCCAGATCAACCGCATCCTCACTTACCCGCACGGGATCATCCTCGTCACGGGCCCGACCGGCTCCGGCAAATCGACGTCCCTGAATGCGTTTCTCCGCCAGATCAATTCCACCGACCTGCGGATTGTGACCGTGGAGGATCCGATCGAATACGAGGTGGAGGGGGTCAACCAGATGCAGGTGCATCCGGAGATCGGCCTCTCCTTTGCCAGCGCCCTGCGGCATGTCCTGCGCCAGGATCCCGACGTCATCATGGTCGGCGAAATCCGCGACCGCGAGACGGCGGATATCGCCATTCGGGCGTCGCTGACGGGCCACCTGGTCCTTTCCACGCTGCACACCAACGACGCCCCGGGGGCCATCACCCGGCTGATCGACATGGGCATCGAACCGTTCCTGGTGACGTCGGCCATCGAACTCGTCATCGCCCAGCGGCTCGTGCGGCGGCTTTGCCCGCAATGCGCCCGCCCCGTGCCGGTCAGTGTCGTCAAGCTCCGCAACACCCTCGCCGTCCTGGGGCTCGATCCCGCCGAGGCGGAGCGCGTGCGGGAGCTGTCCGAACCCGTGGGCTGCAATCGCTGCCGCCAGACCGGCTATCGCGGCCGCATCGGCTTGTTTGAAATCCTGAAACCGAACGACGAGCTGCACGACCTGATCGTTAAGCGCGAATCCAGCCGCGTCCTGGACAAG
>JAYVZM010000001.1:0-2868 GCA_043783345.1 Verrucomicrobiota bacterium | reverse complement strand
CCCAACTCCACCTGGGTGGCAACGTGATGATAGAGCTGGATGCCGGCGCGGTTGGGCTCGTCGGCCGCGGTGAGTGGCAGCCCCATCGGCGGTTCGGTCTCGAAGGCGTAGTTGAGAAACAGGACTTCCTCGCCGTGCAGCCGGCGCGTCAGGAAAGGATACCAGAACTTCCAAATCGCCTTGCGCAGGACGCCGATCGAGAAGAGGGGGTCGACCAGAGACACAAGGTGAGCGGGTGTTGCCGAGCGGACGGTTCAGGGCAGCTCGCGGATCCGGATGCGGCGGTATTCCATCTGGTCGTGGTCGCTCTCGAGCCCGATGGGGCCGCTGGCGGGCAGTTTTTGGGCGTTTTCGAGGACCTCGCCATTGCAGGTGCTGTGCGCGATCCCGTCCTTTACCGTCACGACGATCTCGTTCCAGTCGAGCGCGCGATAGTGCTGCAGCGATCGGTAGGGGCCGGCGATGAGGTAGTCGCGGCACTGGAGCTGCGGCCCGCGCAGGTAGATGCCGCTGTCGGCGTTGGGGGTGGCGCGAAATTCCAGCCGAAGTTCGAAGTCCCGCGGGAACTCGGCCGTGGTCCAGAGCTTTCTGATCTCGCGGCCTTCGCGCGAAGCGATGACCACGAGGCGGCCGTTTTTGGCGAGAAAACGACCGTCAGCGCTGGCCGGCTGGCCATTGAAGTTTTCGGCCGGCGCCAGACCCTTCTCGGTGCGGTAGCCCCAACCGGTCAGATCGCGGCCGTTGAAAAGGTTGGTGAATCCCGGTTCGGGAGTGAAGTTGTCGGGCTCGGTCTCGAGGAAACCGAGCGTGGCGAGCACGGGGCGCAGGGCGCCGGCGAACTTCGCATAGCCGGCGGCGTTGGGATGCAGCAAATCGGGAAACTCGGCGGGTTTGGCGTCGCGCTGGGCGTCGGCGAAAAGTTTCCAGGTGTCGAGGAACGTGACCTGCGGCTCGTCCTTCACCGCGGCCTTGTAGATTTTGTTGAGAAGCTGGATGCGATCGGCCGGACGCCGCATGGTGGCCGAACTCGGGAAGACCGCGCAGAGCACGACCGGCATGGCTGGATCGCGCTGTCGGAGCGCAGCGAGGATCAGTTTGAGATTGGCGGTGACGATTTCCGGTGTGGCGCCATCCTCCAGGTCATTGGTGCCGATGAGGAGCACGACGCCGCGCGGGTGGAGGGCGAGGACATCCTCTTGCAGCCGGAAGAGCACGCCGCGGGTGGTGTCGCCGCTGATGCCGCGGTTGGCAACCTTCAGGCCGGGAAAACTGCTGTCGAGACTGTCGCCCCAGCCCTGGGTGATGGAATCGCCGAGAAAAACCAGCGCGCCCTGGTCGTGGCTGACCGCCCGGGCGAAGGCAGTGCGGCGTTCCCGCCAGAGTTTCTGGAACCAGTCGGCGTGGCGAACCGGGCCGGCGCCCGGCAGGCCGGCATCGGTCGCGGGCAGTTCGAACCGGGTGTCGGATTTGCCGCCGGAAACGCAACCGGTGACCAGCAGGACCGGGAGCAGGAGGGCGAACAGCGTGGAAACCAGAACGGGGCGGAGGGCGGGGCGAGTGGAGTATTGCACGACCGGCATGTTGCCGTTTGGCCGCGCCGCTGCAACGTCGGATTACAGCTGACGGCAAGGCGATCGCTCAATGGTATGGCCGGCGCTGGTCGCCGGGCCTTTGGGGGGAGAAAGCCAGACGGCCGGCCGACGAGCGGCAGCCCTACAGCCTGAAAATCGCCGCCCTTACGGCAGCTTCGCCTGGATGATTTTGCTGGCGGCGCCGAAGTCGATGAGCCCGGCCTCGGGCCGTTGTTTGAGCGCGCCGATGACCTTGCCCATTTCTTTTTTCGACGTGGCGCCGGTGGCGGCGATGACCTCGGCGATGACTGCCTCGAGCTTCGCGGTGTCGAGCCCGGCGGGCAGGTATTTCTGCAAAATGGCGATCTCGGCGGAATTGGCCGCGACGAGGTCGGCGCGTCCGCCCTTCGCGAACTCGGCGCGGGCGTCGGTGAGGTTCTTCACCGCTTTGCGGATGGTGGCGAGGGCGAGGGCCTCGTCGATGGGTTTGCCGGTGTCCAGAGAGGCGCGCTGGATAGCGGCGTCCATGGTGCGAAGCGCGGTGGCGGTGGCGGTGTCACGGGCCTTCATGGCGGTGACAATGTCGGCGCGGAGTTTGTCGTAGATGGTGGACATGGGAGAAACGGAGGACGGAGGACTGAGAGCGGGAGACAGACAGTAGAATGAAGAAATCGCGAAGAGCAAAGCACCCCTTATGCCCTGGCACCCTCACCCCGCAGACTCTAGACGACAGAAGCGACGCGGTAGTCGCTGCGTTTGCCACCGAGGTCGAGTTGCAGGGTGTCGCCCTGCTTCCGGCCCATGAGCTGGCGGCCGAGCGGCGATTGGGGGGTGATGACCAGGACCGTATGTCCGTCGGCCACAATCTCGGTGCCGCCGGCTCGGGGACCGATGAAGTAGCTGTTCCGGTCCTTGCCCTCGAGCACCACGAGGGCGCCCAGGCTGATCAGTTCGCCCGGGCCAAACGCGCGCACGTTCAGCGCCTCGAAAGTCTGCACGGCTTGCTGCGCCTCCTCAGCCTGTTTCAGCTGGCCCATGGCGAGGTAGGAAGCCTCGAGGCCCCGGGTGTCGTATTTGTCCTCCGCCTTGTTCTCCTCATTGGTGGCCTCGGCGTGCGTGGCCTGCGCCGTGGCCGTGAACAGTGCCAGCTCCGCCTTGAGCTGCTGCAGAATTTGCGCGAGGACGGCTGGTTTGTTCACAAGCCGTCCAGCCAAGCCGCTGGGAAGGCAAAGACGAGCCTGTTTGTGCTGTTTTGGCCGGGTCGTCGCACCAACGGCCCCCGGGGAATCCGTAGGGG